>CANOBT010000095.1 GCA_947564305.1 uncultured Lachnospiraceae bacterium
GATAATAGTTTTCCAACCCGGTTTCAATGGCACTATATTGTTCCAGCCAGTTTACGATGTTAGCACGATTCATAATAAACCTCCGTATTCATATGATGTGAGTTTTATTATATTATAGCAGAAAAAGAAGGGGAAACAAACATGGTAATCCAAAATGTGAGAATCAATGGAATTGAGAATCCAAAGGGATTTTTTTATCAGCAACTGAGCTGTTCATGGGAAGTACTGGATACAAACAGTAAAAAACAAATATCTGCTTCGATCGAAGTCAGCAGCAGTGACGCTTTTGAAGAGATTTTATATAGAAAAGAGGGTTCGGATCTAAAGCAGAGCGGGGAGCCATTGGAAATGGAACTGTCCCCGAGAGCGACCTATTATTACCGGGTAGCGGTTACCGGAGATGCCGGGGACTGTGCGGTGAGTGAAATCTATCAGTTTGAAACAGGAAAAATGAATGAGCCGTGGCAGGCAAAGTGGATCAGTCCCAAAAAAGAGGACCGATTTCATCCAATTTTATCCAGACAGTTTCTATTACATGGCGAAGTAAAGCGGGCAAGGCTTTATGTGACAGGTGTGGGGCTTTTTGAAGCAATCCTGAATGGGAAAAAATTGGGACAGGAATTTCTTGCGCCATATCTGAATAACTATGAGAAACAGATCCAGGTACTGACCCTCCCGGCTGAAAGGTATTTAGAGCAGGAGAACACGTTGGAAATCCTGCTTGGTAAAGGTTGGTATATGGGCGTGTTTGGCATGGGATTGCAGGCGGAGAATTATGGAGACCGTATGGCTGCGGTCGCGGAACTTCATCTGGAATATGCAGACGGCACTGAAGAAGTGATCGGGACCGATGAGAAATGGGAATACCAAGGATCCGATATTGAGGGTTCCGGAATTTATGATGGAGAGATTCTGAACCGGCTGCTCTGGAAAGAGAGAGAAAATATAAGAAAGCCTGTAGAAGTGCTGGGGAGACCGGGACAAGGATTACAGGCGGAGGAGTTGGAAGAATCAGAAAAAATCAGCCAAAGACAGAACGTCGTGGATGTTCCTTTGACGGATCGTATGAGTCTTCCGATTTTGGCCAAGGAAACAATTCCGGTCAAAGAGGTGATCCATACTCCTGCGGGAGAGCTCGTATTGGATATGGGACAGAACTTTGCCGGGTTTGTGGAGTTTACCGCTGATTTTCCGGCAGGAATCCGAATCGAACTGGATTTTGGAGAGATTTTACAGGAAGGTAATTTCTACCGTGAAAATTACCGTTCAGCAAAGTCAAGGTTTGTTTATGTTTCCAATGGAGAAAAAGAAGTAGTCCGCCCACATTTTACCTACTTTGGTTTCCGGTATGTACGTGTCAGCGGCTGGCCGGGAGAGTGCAGGAAGGAAGATTTTGCCGGAAAGGCATTATACTCAGATATTTCAAGGACGGGATATATTACTACTTCTCATGAGAAACTCAATCAGCTCTACAACAATACACTTTGGGGATTAAAATCGAATTTTCTGGATATTCCGACAGACTGCCCGCAGAGAGACGAGCGGTTGGGTTGGACCGGGGATGCACAGGTGTTTGCGCCGACGGCATGTTATCACATGGATACCCGGGCGTTTTATCATAAGTTTATCCAAGATCTGCGGGATGAACAACAGATTTTAGACGGCGGCGTTCCTAATTATCTGCCGAATTTCGGACACCCGGAAAGTGTTGGGAGTATCTGGGGGGATATTGCTGTATTGCTTCCACAGGCACTGTTTACCCATTATGGAAGTCTGGATGAAATGGAATATTGTTATCCTTTGATGAAGGATTGGGTAGATTATATTGACCGAAAAGACGCTGCGCGCGGACGGCAATATCTGTACAATTTTGGTTTTACATTTGGAGACTGGCTTGCGCTGGACGGAACGACAACATCCAGTTTTAAAGGAAATACGGATGATTCTTATCTGGCATCTCTGTATTACTGTCATTCCGTACAGATTGTAAAAGAGATGGCCAGACGTCTGGGAAAAAACGAAGACGCGGCACATTACGCGCAACTGGAAGAGTGTATCCGTCAGGCAGTATATGATGAATATTTCAGTAAAAACGGACGACTTGCAATTGACACACAGGCAGCATATGTAGCAGCGTTAAAGTTCAATATCTGTCCGGACAGAGCGCGTGTGATCGAACAATTTAAGGTTCGTATGAAAAAAGATGGTTACCAGATCAAATGTGGATTTGTGGGGGCACCGCTTCTATGTATGACACTGGCGGAAGCCGGATTGTATGAAATGGCATATGATTTCCTGCTGAATGAACAGTTTCCAGGCTGGCTGTATTGCGTCAATCTGGGGGCAACAACTGTCTGGGAACGCTGGAATTCTGTCATGCCGGATGGTTCCATGAACCCAGCGGGAATGAACTCACTGAATCATTATTCATATGGTTCGGTCATGGAATTTGTCTATGCATACGTGGGCGGTATACGTCCGGCGGAACCCGGATTTGCAAAGGCAGTGATCGCGCCGTATCCAGATGTAAGAATTCCGAAAGTGGATTGTACCTATATTTCTGTAAATGGAAAATATCGTAGTGCTTATGAAATATTACCGAACGGACAGATTCATGTGCAGGTAGAGATCCCATTCAATTGTGAGGCGGAAGTAGAGCTTCCGGCATACGAGAAAGGAAAGATGATTCTGGCAGCAGGAAATTATGAATTTACCTATACACCGGTGAGGGATTTCCGCAAACCGTACCATCCGGGAACTACATTGAAACGGCTGGCACAGGATAGCCAGGCAGTCGGAATCCTTGGAAAATACGTTCCTGCATATGCGGGGATTGCAATGTCCGGAGATTTGGAAATGGGAGCAAATACGTTGATCGAGATGTCATTTAATGATTTTATCCCATGTGACCGGGGAAATCTGAAAATGGCAATGCAGGAAATTGAAGATATCGTTGTAGATGTGTAAAAATTTAGTAGAAAAGAGGAAAGGTTATGGGAAATCATTATCAGGCTTTTTATCCAGGGCAGGTATGGCTTGACACAGAAGGCAAAAGAATTCAGGCACACGGAGGTTCCGTGATATATATTGATGGTATTTACTACTGGTATGGAGAAAACAAAGAAAAAACAGATGGCAAAAACGGAATCTGGCATTGGGGTGTCCGTTGTTATGCGTCAAAGGATCTATATAACTGGGAGGACAAGGGCATTATTATTCCTCCGGAGCCGGATGACCCAAAGTCTTCACTCCATCCAGAGGCATGTATGGATCGTCCACATATCATTTACAATGAGAGAACCAGAAAATATGTCTGCTGGCTGAAAATTATGAATAAAGATCAAAGTCAGACAGAGACCGTACTGACTGCGGATCATATTCTGGGGCCTTATACAAAAGTGAAGGAAGGACTCCGGCCGTTAGGTATGAGCGCAGGCGATTTTGATCTTGCAGTTGCGGAAGATGGAAAAGCGTACTATTATTTTGAGCGGGTACATAGTGAAACAATCTGCGCAGACCTGACAGATGATTATACAGATGTAACCGGATATTATAGTACACATTTTCCAAGGGTAGCGCCCCCATATGTAAGAGAGGCAACTGCACATTTTATGAGAAATGGAAAGCATTATCTGCTCACATCAGGAACTACAGGATATATGCCTAATCCTTCTGAAGCGGCTGTGGCAGATACATGGCATGGTCCATATACAGTATTGGAAAATCCACATCCGGGGGATGATACGAATACTTCTTATCACTCACAGATTTCCTCCGTTTTTAAGGTGCCGGGCAAAAAGGATCTCTATATTGCCTGTGCAGACCGCTGGCTTCCTCAGGCAATGGATAAAGAATATGATGTGTATAAAGAAATGTTCGAATCTTTATTCAGAGACGGTGGAAAGAGTTTTGATTTTTCCAGAATGGGAGAGCCAATCGTGGAAAACACTTCCATTGCGGATTATGTCTGGCTTCCGCTGCGTTTTGAAGGAGAAAATGTGGTAATTGACTGGAAAGATGAGTGGAGAATTGAAGATTATGAATAATATACAAGAACCGTAGGTACAGTTCTATAAGAGAGCGTGAGCGAACCACGCTCTCTTATCTGATTTTGTGGATTATAGCTAGAATCCATTTCTGCTATGTTATGTGGATTTGGTAATTTTATCGAGATAAGATTCTATGATGTCTTGCAAGGTGATTTTTTGCATGGATGTTTCGACAACATTTTGGATGTGTTTATAGTAGTCAGCTAAAGCAAGCTGAATATTTACACCAACTCCGCATTTGGGATTGGTATGAGTATCCAGATGTAATAGTGGTTTATCCTTTTCTACTGCTTTATAGACTTCCAGAAGGGTAATTTCCTGTGTTGATTTTCCAAGTTCAGGAGTGGCCTGCCCACGGGAACTGTTAAGCAGACCGGCTGCTTTTAGTTGAGCCATGATCTGACGTACATAGGATGGATTTGTCTGGATACTGGTTGCGATATCTGAGCTGGAAATAGTAGGAATTTCGCTTTGTTGTATAAATACCAGAATATGCACTGCATCACTTAATCGGGTGGAATATTTCATCTCTAACTCCTAAATTCAAAAAAACTTGCAATTTTATAAAATACATGTTATGCTTTCTTTTGCACTTGCAATTTATAAAATAACATGAATTGCCAGAATTGTCAACTTTAAGAAGAAACAGCGTTCTATATACATAATAGTAGGAGGAATATCATCATGATTCGCATTGCCATTGTGGAAGATGAAGAAATTTACATAAAACAGCTTCATGAACTTATTGTCCGTTACGAAAGGGAAAGCGGTAGAAAATTTAAAATAACGTTTTTTTCAGATGGAGAAGATATTACAGAGAATTATGGCGGACAGTACGATATTATCTTGATGGATATTCAAATGAAGTTTATGGATGGAATGACAGCTGCGGAAAAGATACGCGCTTTGGATCAGGAAGTCATCATTATGTTTATTACAAATATGATTCAGTATGCGATACGCGGTTATGAAGTTGACGCTATGGATTATATCGTGAAACCTGTAGAATATTTTTCTTTTTCCCAAAAACTGGATAAAGCAATCGGGCGGATGAAAAAACAGAAGCAGGTATATTTTACGGTGACAACAGAAAATGGACTGCAGAAGCTGGCTGTTTCGGATATCTATTACATAGAAAGTCAGGCACATAATGCGATATACCGAACGATAAAGGGGGATTTTATATCAAGAGCCACAATGAAGGAATTGGAAAATATGATGTGCGAATATGGATTTTTTCGTTGTGGTAAGGGTTATCTAGTGAATTTGAAACATGTGGATGGAGTTTTTGGGGGCAACTGTATCATTCGGGATGAAAAAATTCCGATTAGCCGTATTAAAAAGAAGGAATTTATGGAACAGCTGCTCAAATATATGAACGAGGAGTAGATAGGATGCAGTTATATCAGGATATTCCCAGAATATATACCGCTATTGCAGAATGGGGAGCATGCGTGGTATATCTGTATATAGTCAGTAAAGAAAAAATGCGGTCTTTATCATTCTGGCTTGTAAGTGTTTTCGTATTGGCTGTACAGATTGTTTTTCTTATTTATACAGGTGATTTACCAATAGTATATTGGATTCCGTGTATGATATTTGCAGCACTTATTATGTATGGCTATCTTTTGTTATGTGGTCATCTGACAATCTTCAGCGCAGGGTATTGTTGGGCGAGAGCGTTTCTTCTTGCTGAATTTGCTGCGTCTTTGGAATGGCAGATATTTACCTTTTTTCAGGCAGCCGGATATGGATGTTTGTGGCTGCAGATTATTTTAACCATTATAGTGTATGGAACTTGTTTTTTGGTCATTGTGCGTCTGGAAAAATCTTCTCTGACACAAGATTATCTGAATGCAGTAACCACAAAGGAAATGTGGGCAGTAGCAAGCACTGTGACTGTATTTTTTGCGTTCAGTAATCTGAGTTTTGTTTACAGTCACCTTCCGTTTACCAGCAGCATCAGGAAAGATATTTTCTCAATCCGTACTTTGGTGGATTTTAGCGGTGTAGCAATTCTACATGCATATCAGAGTAGAGTATGCGAGTATATGAAAGAAAAAGAATTATCAGCTATCGACGCTGTTTTGAAAAGCCAGTATGACCAGTACCGGAATTATCAGGATAGTTTAGAACTGATTCAAATGAAGTATCATGATCTGAAACATCAGATTGCAGGACTACGGGCCGAGACAGAGGAAGAAAAGCGTAGGGGCTGGATTGATGCTATGGAACAGGAGGTTACTGCATTTGAAACTTTAAACAGGACCGGAAATCAGGTATTGGATACCATTTTGGCAGCAAAGGTTTTTCAATGCAGAAAGAATAAAATTGAGATTACCTGTGTGGCGGATGGTGAGAAACTTGGATTTATGCATGTTACGGACATTTGTTCCATTTTTGGAAATGCTCTGGATAATGCGATTGAACATGTGATCATGATATCTGACAAAGAAAAACGCCTGATTCATATATCAGTATCGGCAAAAAAGAATTTTGTCTTTATTAAAATTGAAAACTATTGTGAAAAAGAAATTGTAAGAAACGAAAGGCGTCTGATCACAACTACAAAAGCAGATAAAGAGAACCATGGATTTGGTTTGCGGAGTATCTATACCACTGTGGAGAAATATGGGGGCAGTGTGGATTTTGGGCAGAAGGACAATTGGTTTGAACTGAAAATATTAATACCCAGAGGTTAAAAATCCTCTGGGTATTGCATTTTATGCCAGATTTTTGTATTTTGTGCCAAAACCCGCATGAATTCATTAGATATGATATATTCATTTCATCAAAAAAATACAGCAATCAAAGGAGGAAGAGAAGATGATCAGTGTTGAAATGGAAGATGTCCTTGCCGTTCTACAGTTATGCAAGCCATATATCATCGGTATTGCGTCTGCACTGGTGATTGGTATTGCGATTATGATCGCATGCCGCAAGATGTCTAAGGACAAAAAATTTCTCATAAGAGGAGAAGCAGCAATCGCCATGTTGCTAGTAATCGTGATTTGCGTGAATATGATTTGTTATGGACCGATGTCTACATTAATCGGGTTGGCGACAGGAAGTGGTACTTTAAGCGATGAGACAAATGCCGAGGCTGCCGGGGTGGCTGAGGAGATTATGGAAGAGGGAATTGTTCTTCTGGAAAATGAAGGACTGCTACCACTGGAAGGCACGGATAAACTGAATCTGTTTGGATGGGAATCTATTAATCCTGCCTATGGTGGGGCTGGTTCAGGAGGCATCAATGATCTGTATAAAATTGTCAGTCTGATAGAGGGACTTGAAAATGCAGGATTTGCTGTAAATCAGGAATTGGTTGATTTCTATAACGATTATGGTGCAGATAAGCCAGAGATGTCTATCCAGAAGCAAAGTTGGACTTTGCCGGAACCGCCAGTATCAGCTTACAGTGATGAACTGATCCAAGGAGCAAAGGATTTTTCTGATACGGCAGTTGTTGTACTTTCCAGAAAAGCTGGTGAAGGACACAATGACATCCCAATGGATGTAAGTAAGTCTTCGTATGATAACAATTCAACAGAATACGATGATTTTTCAGAAGGTGATCATTATCTGCAACTGTCCCAGACAGAAAAAGATATGATTGATATGGTTTGTTCTAATTTTGAAAATGTTATGGTGCTCTACAATGGCGCAAATCAGTTTGAACTTGGTTTTGTAGAGGATTATGAGCAGATTAAAGCTGTGGTATGGTGTCCAGGAACTGGTAATGTAGGTTTCAATGCGCTTGGCAGTATATTAAGCGGCGAAGTAAATCCATCTGGAAGAACCCCAGATACCTTTATGTATGATATGACTGCCGCACCGTGGTGGAATAATGGAACCAAAATTGATTATACTAATCTGGCTCATCTGGCGGTAGAAGGTATGAATTCTGGTGTAGCACAGATGTATGCACCGGCCTTTACAAATTATGTGGAAGGTATTTATGTAGGATATAAATATTATGAGACGGCAGCGGCGGAAGGAATTATCGATTATGATACTTCTGTTCAGTATCCGTTCGGATATGGCCTGAGTTACACCACATTTTCACAGGAAATGAGTGAAGTAACGGAAGATGACGGACAGATCTCCGTTGATGTGACAGTAACAAATACCGGGGATGTGGCCGGCAAGGAAGTGGTAGAGCTTTATTATAATCCACCATATACAAATGGCGGTATTGAAAAGGCTGCCGCAAATCTGATTGATTTCGCAAAGACAGATATTCTGGAGCCAGGGGATTCCCAGACGATCACAATATCATTTGATATGGAAGATATGGCTTCCTATGACTATTTGAATGAGAAAGCATATGTATTGGAAGAGGGAGATTACATTCTTTCTATTAACAGTGATTCGCACAATATTTTGGACCAGAAAACGATAGAGGTAGATGAGACAAAAGTATTTAGTGGCGCTCAAAAGAGAGACTCCGAGGGTATTGCCGCAACAAATGTATTTGATGATGTGGCAGGTGAGGTCGTCTATCTGTCCAGAGCAGATAAATTTGCAAATCTGGAAGAGGCGACAGCAGCTCCGTCATCTATAGAGTTGGCTGAACCGTATGCATCAGAATATCATTTGAACAGCAATTTTGACAAAACTACATATCTAAATGATGATGATGTAATGCCGACAACCGGTGCAAAAAATGGTATGCGTCTGGCAGATATGCGGGATGCGGATTATGACGATCCACGATGGGAAACACTGTTAGATCAACTTAGCGTAGATGAAATGGCTGAAATGATTGCCATGGCAGGTTATCAGACAGGGGCAATTGAATCTGTTGGAAAAGTAGGAACATTGGATTTTGATGGGCCTGCGGCAATTAATAACAACTTTACAGGTGCTGGTTCAATGGGATTTCCGATTGAGGTAGTGATTGCTTCTACATGGAATAAGGATATGGCAAAAGCCTGGGGACAATGCATGGGCAAGATGAGTCAGGAAATGGGCGCCCAGGGATGGTATGCGCCTGGTATGAATACGCATAGAACACCTTTTGGAGCACGTAACTATGAATACTTCTCAGAGGATGGTGTCCTGGCTGGAAATATGGGAGCTAACGCAGTTTCCGGAGCAATGGAATATGGTGTATATTCATATATCAAGCATTTTGCACTATACGAAGGCAATGGAAAAATGGTAAGCGTATGGTCTAATGAGCAGGCAATTCGTGAAATATATCTGAAACCGTTTGAGATTTCTGTAAAAGAAGGCGGAGCGAATGCGGTTATGGTATCCTGGAGCTTTATTGGCAACAAATGGACAGGAGAGTGCAGTGGATTGCTTAATACGGTATTGCGTGATGAATGGGGATTCAGAGGTATGGCTCTGACAGATTTCTTCCGCAATAATGGACATGGATTTATGAATGCGGACGCAGCACTAGCAAATGGCGTGGATGCGATGTTATCTACTTTTGACGGAGAAGAGAACAATGTGGCAAACCGCAACCATCCAACTTCTGTACTCCAGATGAGAAATGCATGCAAGAACGTAATGTATACGGTAGTAAGCAGTTGGTCTTATGATGGTAATAATGTAAATGTCGGTATGGAAAATTGGAAGAAAATCGGAATTGGTATTGATGTGATTCTTATACTGATTTTGATTGCATTAGAAGTGGTTGTCATTAAAGGATATAAAAAGCGTACAGAGAGAAAGGTAACAGTAGTAAGTGAATAATTGTATCTAGGTGATTTGGGCAGACAGTCTCTTCTGTCTGCCCTTTTTAAACGCAAGAAACAATAGTGGTAAATATTAGCTATTTGCTTATGGCAGGAGTTGCATCTGAAAGGAGAAGATGATGAAATATAAAGAGTTAATCTCACAAATGTCTCTGGAAGAAAAATGTTATCTGATGTCTGGAAAAGATTTTTGGCAGTCCAGAAGTGTAAATAGATTAGGAATCCCAAATATGGCTTTGTCGGACGGACCTCATGGGATTCGGAAACAGGAGGGCGCAAGTGATCAGCTTGGATTGAATGGAAGTGTTCCTGCAACATGTTATCCCACGGCGGCAACCATCGCAAACAGCTGGGATCCGCAATTAGGAGAGGAAATCGGAAGATATCTGGGAAATGAAGCAGCAGAACAGGAAGTATCTGTTCTTCTTGGTCCAGGGATGAATATCAAGAGAAGCCCTTTGTGTGGGCGGAATTTTGAATATTTTAGTGAGGATCCTTATCTGGCGGGTAAGATGGCGGCGGGGTACATCCGGGGAATCCAGGAGAACGGTGTTGCGGCGTGCCCCAAGCATTTTGCAGTTAATTCACAGGAACTAAGACGTATGGCAAGTGATTCTGTAGTAGATGAGCGTACCCTACGGGAAATTTATCTGACCGGGTTTGAAATTGCGGTAAAGGAGGCTCATCCAAAGTCTATCATGACCTCCTACAACCAGGTGAACGGGGTATATGCCAATGAAAATCACCATCTCTTACAGGAAATCCTGCGGGATGAGTGGGGATTTGATGGATTTGCCGTTTCGGACTGGGGAGCTTCCAATGATCATGTAGAAGGAGTCCGTGCAGGTTCTCATCTGGAGATGCCTACCACTGGCGGAGACTCGGATGAGGAACTGATCCGTGCTGTGCAGGATGGGAAGCTTTCAGAAGCGCTTTTAGACCAGAGGGTAGATGAGCTTCTGGATGTTGTATTTTCTACCACCAAAGCGGTGGAAGCAGGAAAGTCAAAAGGTTTCAGCAAAGAGAGCCGACAGAATATGGCACAGAAGGCAGCGGAAGAAAGTATCGTACTTTTGAAGAATGAGGGTGGAATTCTTCCTTTAATAAAAAATACCAGAGTAGCAGTCATTGGCGAGTTTGCAAAGAATCCCCGTTATCAGGGAGCAGGCTCTTCGGTAGTGAATCCTACAAAGTTAGAAAGTGCAATGGAAGTAATCAGCCAGTTTCCATTGCATGTGGAAGGCTATGCCCCAGGTTATCACCGTACCGGCCCGGCAGACCCAGCCTTGGAAAGGGAAGCAGTAGAGCTTGCCAAAAAAGCGGAAGTAGTACTATTATATATCGGTTTGGATGAGATTTCAGAATCAGAAGGCTTGGATCGTCCGAATATGAAGATGCCGGTAAGCCAGGTTCAGCTTTTGGAAATGATCTCGGAAGTGAATCCCAATGTGGTGGTGGTGATGTCTGCAGGTTCTGCGGTAGAAATGCCTTGGCTGAAAAACTGCAAGGCATTGATTCATGGTTATCTTAGTGGGCAGGCAGGCGCAAAAGCCATGCTTCGGGCGCTCATGGGAGAAGTCAATCCATCTGGAAAGTTGAGTGAGACCTATCCAATGAAATACGAAGATGTTCCATCAGCTCCTTATTTTCCGTCAAAGGAAAGAACAGCGGAGTACCGGGAAGGGCTTTATGTGGGATATCGCTATTTTGAGACTGCGGATGTCCCAGTATTGTTCCCTTTTGGCTATGGGCTGAGTTATACCACGTTTTCTTATAGTAATCTGAAAGTGGATAAAGAAAAAGCAGTTTTCGATATAACAAATATCGGCAACAGAGATGGAGCGGAGATTGCCCAGATGTATGTCAGTGCAAAATGCAGTGGGATATATCGTCCGAAAAAAGAACTGAAAGGATTTCAAAAGGTTTTCTTGAAAGCAGGGGAAACAAAAACAGTGGAGATTCCCATCAGACACGATATGTTCCGCTATTTCAATGTAAAGACGAATGCGTTTGAGGTGGAGCAAGGTGATTACGAAATTTTGATTGGTGCCAGTGTAGCAGATATTCGTCTGTCAGAAACCGTAGCCATAATGGGAACTGATACACAGCTTCCTTACGATATGAACCGGTTGCCACATTATGCGTCAGGGCAGATCAAAGATATTCCAGATAAAGAATTTGAAGAACTTCTGGGGTATAAAATCCCAAACGGACATTGGAGCGGGAAGCTTGACAGAAATGATGCTATCTGCCAGATGTACTATGCGAAAAGCGGTCTGGCAAGATTCATATACAAGATCATGACAAATATTTTGAACAAGAGCATGGCAAAGGGAAAACCTGACTTGAACTTAATGTTTAATTATAATATGCCGTTTCGTGCAATCGGAAAAATGGCAGGGGGTATCTGTAGCCAGGAAATGGTGGACGGAATTGTAACAATTGTAAACGGTCATTTTTTTAGAGGGTTTGGACAAGTGATTGGCGGTTTCTCCAAACAGCAAAAAGTCAGGAAAAAAGCAAAGCAGATGAATTAAAAGAAGGCAAATGTGAATCATTAAAAATGTATTCTGGTGACATGCCCTCGAACCGTAGATGAAGGGTAATACATTATACGAGGAGGAAGGTAAAGATGGGAATTTTTAAAGATTTTGCAAAAAAGCATCCGAAAGCAGCACAGTGGATACGTGAGGGAGGGCTCTTTTTTCTATTCAGCAATCTCGTAACAGTGTGGCAGTATATTCTGATTCAGTTTTTACCTGCCGCATTCTCAGCATATGCAGATATAGAATGGATGTGGCCGGGAATCAGAATGAAGTTGTTTGGAGCAGATTTTACCTTCAATGTTTTGGGGTACAGTGTGGCAGATGGCGGCCTGGCATACTTTATTGCCTATTTAATAGCAACTTTTACAGCCCAATGTATCAATTTCCCGTTGCAGAGAAACATTACATTCCGTAGTCATGGTTCAATTCCGCCGCAGATTGCAGGATACTTTTTCGGCTGGGTGGGAGTGACGCTGGTAGTTAATTCTATCAATAGTATATGGGTCGGTGTGGCTAGTACTATGGGTGTGCCTGATTTTATTTACAACATTATTACGACGGTTTTGACTGGTGGTGTATCCATGGTAATCTTCTTTGTTGTGAATAAGATTATATTCCCAGAAGGGGAGGCAAAGAAAAAGGATAAAAAATAGTTTTGACTGAGAATTTATTATAGTAGAGATAGTTTTTATATATGCATGAGAGGGATAGGTTGTGCTGTAAGAGCAAGCCTGTCCCTTTTGGTTTATTACTCAGAACTTGCCTGAATATAGTGGTTCTGAAGATAAAGTGTAACATCATTGAAAGCAGTATCATGCAGGAACTTAATTCAATAAAAAAAGGATAGTGGTGCAATAAGGTACAGGTGACCTACTATTGCTATGCCATTGAAAATAGTGTATAATCCTTATAGGATTATGCCGTTTGTTGAATCAACTTTCTCAGGGCAGATTCGTAGGGCATATCCCATGCATCAAGGTGTTGGAGCATCATGATGTGATAGAGGCGGCAGTACCACATCTTAGTTGAGCGGTGTCTGCCGCTTTCTAATTTAAAATCTATCTTCTCACGTTTATTTGAACGCTCGGCCGATGTTCTGGCGTTAAATTCCTTTTTCCATTCCTCGCTGTCACGGGGCGGGAAGTTGATCAGTCTGGGATTGTCTTTCATTGCAAGATGGACGGTTCTTCCGTATTTTGAATCGGAGCACGGATTTTCACGGGAGCAGCCATATTTCCTGCTTGCAAGCGGACAGCGGAATTTCAGCCTTGCTTTTGACGGTTCAGAGCCGTCATGGTTCATTTTCAGGCCGGCTTTACAGACAGGGATTCCATCTTTGTATTTTACTTGAATGCCACGTTTTTCATTGAGGTCAATGAACGGGATGATCCTGTTTTTGCGGCAGTAAAGATAGTAAGGCATGGAATCATGTTTGGAAGCAGACGACCGGTGTTCCATCGCCTTGAAATTTTTATACTCAGCACGAATTTGAGCCGCTTTTTTCGCTATTGATTTTGTAATATCAATGACATCGGTTTCAGTATCATATATAAGCATATCAAAATCTTTCAGCAATTTTGCGTTCTTTTATATTTTTATATTCTTCCATTGAAGAAGCGTGGTCACGCCAAAGATAATATGTTGGCTTTTTCAAGTTATCACATCCATTCTGTCTTCTAAATCAATATATGAGCCGTTATCTTTTGCTGTGCCTGCACTATCTGAATAATTCTCTCAAGCAGCAGTTCCTTGAAAAATCCGGCTGTATCAGCTACAATAAGAAGCACGCTGATGCGTGCGCAGGTCATCAATTTTTATCTGAAATTGGTGATAAATCAATCGTATTTTTATGAGGAGGAGGTAGAAAATGAGTGAACATATTATGATCGTGGATGATGAGAAGGAGATTGCGGATCTTGTGGAGCTCTATCTGCAGAATGAAAATTTTACCGTATTCAAATGCTACACGGCATCTGAAGCCGTAAAGTGTGTTCAAAAGGAGCATCTGGACATGGCTATCCTGGATGTGATGCTTCCGGAGATGAATGGATTTCAGCTCTGCCGTAAAATCCGTGAGGAGCATCAGTTTCCCATCATCATGCTGACTGCGAAAAGCGAAGAACTGGATAAAATAAACGGCCTGACCTTTGGTGCGGATGATTATGTTACGAAACCATTTTTGCCGTTAGAACTGGTGGCTCGTGTGAAAGCGCAGTTACGCAGATATAAGCGGTATAATACCCACCAGGAAGAAGAGGATGAGGTGATTGAAATATCAGGATTGGTCCTGAACATCAAGACCCATGAATGCACTCTGAATGAAAAGAAGCTGTCTCTGACGCCCACAGAATTTTCCATCCTGCGGATTTTATGCCAGAAGAAGGGAAATGTGGTAAGCTCCGAAGATTTGTTCCATGAAATCTGGAAGGACGAGTATTATTCCAAAAATAACAATACGATTACGGTTCATATCCGGCATCTGCGGGAAAAGATGGGGGATTCCTTTGAAAAACCGAAATATATCAAAACAGTCTGGGGGTGTGGATATAAAATTGAAGTCTAAGAAAAAGGAAGTAATGAAAATAATTCTCTGGTGCCTGATCGGAATTTTGACAGTCTGGATTCTTTTTTTCTTCATGGATAATGTCTTTAATGGAATGTTCCTCGACTGGTTCGAGAAGAACTATATGATTGAAAGAAATGGGATGTATGAAGGAATGGAGGTGGTCATACGTGAGCCTTACTGGCCGGGCGCCAAACAGTTTGTTTTAGATGCAATGTGTGTAATTGTTATCTTATGGGGAATCAGTATTTTTGGGATATCCCGTCTTTATGCAAGAATCCGCATAAGAAAAACAATCACAGAAGTCAGCAGCGGCATCCGCCAATATATGCAGCATAAGCAAAATTTTTCAGGAGTCTTTGAAAAAGAGTATGCGGAAATTTCTGTACAGATGGCAGAGCTGAAAGCAGAAGTACAGCGGAATGAACAGTTATTGAGAGACGAGACAAAACGGAAAAATGATCTCATCGCCTATCTTGCACATGACCTGAAAACGCCTCTGACTTCTGTGATCGGATATCTGAATCTGTTGGACGAAGCGCCGGATATGCCGGATGACCAGAAGGCAAAATATATAAAGATTGCGTTGGGCAAGGCAGACCGCCTTGAAATGCTGATTAATGAGTTTTTTGATATCACACGGTATAATCTACAGCAGATGGAACTGGAAAAAGAGACTATAGACCTTTATTATATGTTGGTACAGATGACGGATGAATTCTATCCTCTTTTGCAGGAACATGATAATACAACGATGCTGCGTGTTGCCGAAGATACATTTCTTTATGGTGACCCTGTAAAACTGGCAAGAGTATTTAATAATATTTTGAAAAATGCTATCTACTATAGTTATCGGAACACGGCAATCGAAGTATGGACGGAACAGACAGATACACAGATTCGGATTTATTTCAGCAATCAGGGAAAGACTATCCCAGAGCAAAAGCTGAATTCTATCTTTGAAAAGTTTTTCCGGGCGGATGAATCCCGGGCCGCTAATACAGGCGGCGCAGGCTTAGGGCTTGCGATCGCTAAGGAAATCGTTACGCTTCATGGAGGAACGATTTCGGCAGAAAGCAAAAATGAACAGACGATCTTTTGTGTGTCATTGCCTTTGAAAAATAAATAAAGATCGCTTTTTTTCTTCACATTTTCTTAGGAATTCAACAATGGAACATTAAAGTACATAATCTCTCTGGATGATATGCTGTTTTCCAGAACAGCAGTTACATGATACTTTGCGGAATGTAAAAAATGGAAATGGAATCTGCTGATAAAGAAAAAGGCAGGTGTATCCAAATGGAGAGAAGGAAGTGCGGACGGACAGACTATTACAGAGGAGGAAATCATAGATACGGAATCAGAATAAAAAGGAAATGCAAAAGGTATGGCGCGGCGGGAATTGTTTTGTGTATGATTGGGATTGTACTTTTTATATTCCTGAGTGCCTGGCAGATGTTCGTGGATGTATTTGCCGGAGGCAGCCTGGAGCAACAATATAGCACATATGCCGGAGGCGGTTTGAGGAATCTACACAGTTCCTATGCCATATTGACGGAACTTGATTCTGGAAACACACTGGCAGAATCACGTTCTGCGGAGAAGATGTATCCGGCATCGCTTACGAAAATCATGACAGCTCTTTTGGCAGTGGAATACACGGAAGATTTGGACGAAATGATGACGGTTCCCGAAGAACTTTTTCCGGAACTGTATTCGAAGGATGCGTCTATGGCAGGATTTCAGCCGGGAGAAGTGGCGTATTGCCGGGATGTGTTATATGGCATCCTGCTTCCTTCGGGAGCGGAGTGCTGCAAGGCATATGCGGAGTATATAGCAGGTTCTGAGGACGCATTTGTGGAATTGATGAATGAAAAAGCAGAAGAATTGGGTATGAAACATACACATTTTTGCAATTCCACCGGGCTGCATGAGCGGGGACATTATTCTACGGCGGAGGATATGGCAGTTCTTCTGCGGTATGCGCTGAGTAATGAAGCATTCCGGGAGGCATTTACAAGCAGTTTCTACAGTGTTCCGCCGTCCAGGCAGCATCCGGAAGGGTTTACATTTTACAGTACGTTATCTCCGTTTATAGAGCAGGCACAGATCATGGACGGGGAGATTCTGGGAGGAAAAACGGGGTACACCAAGGAAGCAGGGCTTTGTCTGGCCAGCCTTGCCCGGGTGGAAGGAAAAGAATATATCCTGGTCACTGCAAAAGCAAATGGCTCCCATGAGACAGAGCCGTTCCATGTAATGGATGCTGTGAAGGTGTATAATTCTCTGGGAAGTAAATGAATGTAGTTATATGAAGAGAAGGTGCAGATAATAATCTTTCCTTGCAATGAGGTATGGACTGAAAGGGTAAAATACGATATAATCCAAATTGGAATTATTCTGTGCGGACGGTATAAAATCTATGATTACGAATGAGACGATCAATCAGGCAATTGATTACATATTGCTGCATATTGAAGAAGATATCACATTGGAAGAAGTGGCGGAATACTGCCATTTTTCCAAATATTATTTCAGCCGTCTTTTTAAGAAACAGACAGGGGAAAGTGTTTATGCTTTTATTAAACGAGTACGGCTGGAACAGAGTGCGTTCCGCTTAAAGACCGAGCAGGAGCGCCGGATCACGGAGATTAGTGCGGACTATGGATACAGCTCATCGAATTACAGCACTGCGTTCCGTCAGCATTACTGCATGGCTCCCATTGATTTTCGAAAGAAAAGCCGAAGGTATTCCATGGAGCATCCGTTCTTTCATCAGGAGAAATGGCAGACCGAGAGCTTTGAGGAATGTAATGCGAAGATTACGGCAGAAGAGATTCCAGATTTCTATGTGATCTACGAAAGACGTATCGGTAATTATAGACAGCTCTTCGGGGATTGGAACGATTTTATTGAGAAATACCAGGAATATATTACGGAAGAAACAAAATTTTTAGAACGGACATATGATGATCCTGCAGTTACCTCAAGGGAGAATTGTCTTTATGATATCTGTATGAGCGTTGATGAGGACTGTCCGTTGGAAAATACATTGAAGATTCAAGGCGGCAGATGCTTCGTATATCATTTTAAGGGCCATGCGAAGTATATTTACGCTGCCTATCAGACGTTGTTTCTTGTGTGGCTGCCGCAGATGAATTTTGAATTGGATGGAAGTAAAAGTCTGTTTGATATTTATCATAAAATAGACTGTGATACTATGTATATGGAACTGGATATCTGCCTTCCAATGAAGGGATAAGTATGATATTCACAGCCATTAGAAACAATGGTAAGAGGCGGGGGCATGTACTGACAGAACGATGCCGTAAGAAAAGGGCAAGAATTCAGAAGTATATAATCAAACTCCTTCTTATAATGAATACAGTTACCAGAACATGAACGCATTTTGTTAGAAATAATACCATCATGTGCCGGAAGTATTCACGATAAGGAGGAGTCTTTTTATGAATTTGGAACAGATCAAGAATAACAAAGCAAAAATAATCCTGCATTTTTCCATTCCATCTATCATATCCATGATGCTTACGTCATTTATCACCATTGCGGATGGATTTTTCATGGGAAATTATGTAGGAAAGGAAGCAATCGCCTCAGTCAATCTGGGCCTGCCCATCGTTTATCTGTATCTGGGAATCGGTCTGATGGTATCGATTGGTGGAATTGCGATTGCCGGGATGTCTCTTGGTTCCGGCAATCGGGAGGCCAGTAACCAGGTGTTTAGGCAGACGATTGCCACAACGGTATTGGCATCGGTACTGCTCAGTATAATCATGCTGTTTTGTTTTCAACCAATGCTTGCGTTTCTGCATGCAGATGAACAGGTGATCGTACACTTTCAGGAATACTATCCTATCATGCTTCTGGAGCTTCCGGTCATGGTGGTCAATTCATCCTTCGGCATGTTCATCAGGGGAGAGGGGAGTCCAAGGTATTACATGCAGGTCAGCATCCTCAATGTTCTGTTGAATATTCTGCTAGACTATCTGTTTGCAGGATGTTTTCAAAAGGGAGCGGCGGGAATCGCCATGGCATCGCTGCTGTCAGCATTGGTTTCGTTGCTCTGCATTTTGTATTATTTCTGGAAAAAAGCTACCGTATATCATCTGGGAAAATTTTGTTTTTCCAAAGAAATCTGCGTACGGGCAATTCTGAATGGAAGTTCCGAGTTCATTGGAGAAATCTCCATGGGAATCACGATGTTTGCCTATAATTTTGTAATCATGCGGCGGATTGGTACGGACGGTGTGACAGCATTTACGATTGCCGGGTATGTGGTCTATGCATTCAGCATGGTTATCGTAGGATTCGGACAGGGGGCAAGCCCGCTGATCAGTTTCTGTTATGGAGCTGAAGAAAAAAGACTTGCTTCGGATATACGGAAGAGGACGAACCGATATGTGTTTTTGACAGGGGTGGTCGTTTTTGTGGTGATGGCGATAGGAGCGGACGGATACGGCGGCCTGTTTGTACAGAATGAAACCGTGCAGCAGATGGTGCGGTCAGGAGTGCTTATCTTTATGATATCCTTTTTCTTTTCCGGGATCAATTCCATCACATCCTTTTATTTTACTGCAATCGGAAAGGCATTTGAGTCGGCGGTAATCTCATTTTCAAGGGGATTGGTTGTGCTGTTGCTCTGCATCTTTACGCTGCCGGTTCTGTTTGGGATGACCGGGGTATGGATGGCGGCGCCGGTGACGGAGGCAGTGACGATGCTGATCACTGGGAGATTTTTGTATAGAGAATATTTCGGGAAATTCAAAAAGTAGTGAAAAAGCAGAGGAACTCTGGTACAATAGTTGACAGAAAGTCAAATACCATGCAGCAAACTGCCGGCGGCAGTTTGCTGTATTCTGTTTATAAATTCCCTGACAGAGCGGCTTTTGCCGCTGTCAGCCGGTCTATCCAGTTACAGATAAGTACAATAGTTTCTAAATTTACATAAATATATGTATTACACCTTTCCGCCCGCCAAGAACAGTCTTCCCCTTCAAATCATTCCACGTAAATTCCGGCATTTCCTCCCGCGCAACAAGGAAATTTCCTGCCCGCTGGGTAAGCTGGGCGAAATTCACAACATAGTCGTTTGCCCCTTCATTATACGTGTAGATAGAAGATTCTGACCCCATAAATCCAATGTCTGCTTCCCCGGAAAGCACGGCGGTCATGACTTTGTCAGCCCCAAATCCACAAGTCAGATCCAACGCAATTCCTTCCTCCTCAAAATATCCTTCCTCGATGGCAGCATACATAGGAGCATAAAAGATAGAGTGTGCAACTTCATTTAAACGGATATCGATCGGTTCTTTTTCAGAAGTTTCCGTTGTGCTGTCAGAGTCATTCACATCTTCGTCCTCTTTCATGCTTTCGGTGCTTTCCGTATTTTTGGAAGTCTCCACATTTGTGCTGGTTTCCTGTGCTGCTTCTTTTGTACAGGCCGGCAGTGTCAGAGCAGTCAAAGACACTGCAAGAAGTAAGGTGAATAAACGCTTTTTCATAAATCCTCCTAAGATATTACGTTTCAATCTTTATTACTATATGCCGGAGGACGGGAAAGGTGCTTTATGGCGGAGGCTATGAAAGTTATCATAATATACCCTTAAAAATTAACCCACCGGTATTACAAAGGTAGCCGAGTGCGGAGCACCTGCTCCGTCATATTGTGATACAGTGATTTTCAACTCAGTGCTTGCATTGTCCACCGCGATACAGGCTTGTGCACTGCATGCAGCTCCTGCCGGTGTTACCTGCGCGTGATTGGTTATGCTGCCTGGATAGCTGTATCCCATTGCCTCGGCAGAGTCAACAATCTGTCCGGACGATAAGTCCAGAAACAGACCGGCACCATTGCTGTCTGCGTAACCTAAATTTTCATAAGTATAATCGATTATAAAAACCTGAGCCGGAGTTCTTTCGTCAAGCTCATTTCTCTGGTCGGTTGCTGCTATGGAATTCACGGTCAAAGACCATTGTCCATCGACTACCCACGGCTGTCCGATTGAAAATGTAGTCTCTTCCGGTTCCTTCTCCTCGTTCTCTTCCTCTTGTTCTTCCGTAGTTTTTTTGTTGTCCTTCTTTGAATCAGCCGTTTTTATCCAACTTGGCGTTTTCCCTGTATACAGGAAAAATGCTAAAGCTGCGTTAAGCGCCAATAAAAGAATGATCAATATGATTGCGACAAGCTTGAATTTGCCGCCCTGTTTTCTCTTACAACTAGGGCATGCTTTTGTGTTTCCCTTCAATTCTGCCCCGCAGTATTTGCAGAACTTCGCTTTCGTTTTTTTTGAACTTCCTTTTGTCTTCTTTCCTTGTTTCTTCTTGTCCATTTTGTCTCCTTTTTGTGATACCCGCACCAGAGAAAGTGCCGTTTTTGATATAAATATTTGAATTCCAATTCACATACTTTATTGGACATTAGTAGTTCAATAAGTATAGTTCCTTAGAATCCATACTAGCACGCATACGAAAAAAAATCAATGAGGAGCAAGAAAAAGTTGGCATAAATCAGTCAGGTAAAATAGTGGACCAGAGAATGCCAGAATCGTGAAAAGAATAGATAAAAAAGTATAGACTTTAAGAATTTAATGTGCTAAAATCTAAGATGGCCTTGTTAAAACATCAGGTCATATATCAGTACATCAGAGATATGGGGAGATAAAAAGGAGAGCGGCTTTATGAGTAAGAAGATTAGAACAGAAGCGGTTGACTATTTATTTGACGCAATATTAAGTCTGAAGGATAAGGAAGAGTGCTATACATTTTTTGAAGATATCTGTACGATCAATGAATTGTTATCTCTTTCACAAAGATTTGAAGTGGCAAAGATGCTGAGAGAAAAGAAGACTTATCTGGAAATCGCAGAAAAGACTGGGGCATCTACCGCAACAATCAGCCGGGTAAACCGTTCCTTGAACTATGGAAATGATGGATATGATATGGTATTTGAACGAATTGATAATATAGATGGTGAACCAGAACACTAATATTAAGGAACCGTCATGAAATAACTTTAAATATTGCTTGTCCTTTTCTCCGATAGCACTATTAAAAAGTTATTTTGAACAGTTCCCTGGCAGAATATTGACAAACAAATAC
>CANOBT010000096.1 GCA_947564305.1 uncultured Lachnospiraceae bacterium
AAATAGCAATTATAGTCATTTTTAATTGCATTCCTAAAGCTCAATCTAATTTGTTGCTCTGTGCTTAATCCATGATAATATGTAGCCACTTTTGTCGAAAATTTCCAATATCCATATATTAAAATAGAAACAAAGAATACAAGACAAATTACTTTTAATAAAAATTTTTTCATATGTTCAATACCTTCTCTAAAATTGGAAATATATAAAACTACTTTCACCTATATGGGCTTCAAATGCAATATCCAAAACAAAAACGACATATATAAACCATCGAACCATGACTTTTTTTCTTGAAATCCACTCAATAACATCTCTTTTTATCGAAAAAAAGTCATATAAAGCTAAAATACTAAGTGATCTTAATATTGGAATGCTTGTGGCAAAATTTAAGCCTAACGTATTTGAAAATATATTTTTTTCATTTTGTAATCCAGGCAGCAAATGTTTTATTAAATATAATGCATCTGCCAACGAATCTGCCCTAAAAAATACCCATGCAATATTGCAGAAACCAAACACAAATAATACTGATATTATTTTCCCAATTTTACTGTTTCGGAATAATTTTAATGGCTTTTCCATTACATTTTCAATTATTTGAGCTACTCCATGAATACCCCCCCAAAAAACAAACGTCCAATCCGCTCCATGCCATAAGCCGCTTATCAAAAATGTTAAGAGCAGATTCATATAATGTCTGCCCTTACTGCATCGACTACCACCTAATGGGAAATATATATAGTCCCTAAACCATGTAGATAAAGAAATGTGCCATTTGTTCCAAAACTCTTTCAAGGAAGAGGAAAAATACGGACTACTAAAATTAGTCATCAAATTTATCCCCATTAATTTTGAACAACCTATTGCTATATCCGAATATCCTGAAAAATCACAATATATCTGAATCGTAAAAAACATAACTGCTATGGCCAGATCAAATCCTCCATATTCGCTCAAATCAAAGATGAATATACAGCATCTACATAAACAGCTAATACATCAGCAATACATTTTTTTTTAAAATATCCCCATGCCATTAATTTCAGCCCATATGTTGCCTTTTTATAGTCGAAGAATTGTTCTTTTTTTATTTGAGGTAAAAGATTTTCGGTTCTTTCAATTGGACCAGCCACCAATTGTGGAAAAAAAGAAATAAAAGTAGCATAAATACCAAAATGATATTCTGGATTCACTGTTCCTTTATACACATCTATTACATAGCTAAGCGTTTGGAAAGTATAAAATGAAATTCCAACTGGCAGAAGAACTTTAATAAGTATTGGATTGAGCTGGATTGATAATCTATTAAGTAAATTAAAAATTGAGTTACAGAAAAAATTATAATACTTAAAAATAAATAAAATTCCCAGGCATATACTTAATGTCAATACTAGAATTAATCGTTTTATTTTTATTCTTTCTGTTTTTTCTAACAAAATTGCGGCAAAATATGAAACAGTTGTTGTTGTAAAGATCAACACTACATATTTTACATTCCAACTCATGTAAAAGTAATAACTTGATATTAGTAGCAAAATCCATCTAAACTTATGAGGAAGAATCCAATATATGCAAAACACTATTGGTAAAAACAAAATGAATTGAGATGAATTAAAATTCATAAAAACACCCTTTACTTTTTTTACTGTCTGCGCTATATATTGCCGGACAGTTATCCCACTGTTCGTACACAAAATTGTATCCACTATAATATCTTTAAATCTGGCTTCTTCTAATACATTTTCCAGATTATCTTTCTCATAAAAGTGATATCCCCTTATTCTGGAGCAAACCCTCCAGTATGTCTGTATAAATATCCCCCTCTACTTCTCAGCCCAGCTCGTAGCCGTAGGTCGCCTTCCTAGAGCATACTGGAGCCAACTTTTCACCTATTTTCAAAATCTGGTAAGCATAACTACACAAAGACCAATAAATTTTCAAAAAAACTTTAAAAAAATACCTTTGGAACAAATTTATCAGCCCTTTCTCTGATATGTTAATCTAAAATACTCTATATATAAAAAGGATATAATATTCTCTATTACACCCCATAATTTTTCTATCATCCCATTTTTGCCTCCACTCTATCTTCTTGATTTTTATCTATCCGTCATACCATTTTAATTTCTTTCATAATATCCACAAAAAACTTTTTTATCTTTCTTAAAATAATTTCTAACAAAACGGGACATGTAATGATAAATGCAAGACAAAACCACCCGTTAATTTTTCCCGGTATTTCAAACCAATTCTGATATATTGATAAAAAAAGCATATGGTATAAAAAAATATAGAGTGTATGTCTACCCATTAAGTCAAATGGTTTCAAAACTTTCTTTCCCATCTCTCCCGAAACAATTTCTATTCCCCCTACAACTTCCTTGAACCAAAAAAACAAAAGAACTGTTTCGAGCGCATTGGCCCATGTCATGCGGACCTGATTCCCATTAAACATTGGTTTTAGTATCAGATTCCAACCCTGATTGACAAAAAAATACTGCCAGAGTAAAATCAATCCCGTATTTAATGTGGATACTGCAATACGATAGTTTTTCTTCCCAATCTTCCAGCTACATCTTTTCACAAACATTCCCAAAAACCAAAAGGAAAGCCATGGTCCTGCAAACAGGCTTCCTCCTCCAAGGGCTATATCAAAGATGTTTGTCAAATGCGTCGTAACATAACATACAGCAAGAATTGACAGCCATGCTGTCATATATCGGAATACTACATTCTTTTCCTCGCACCACTGAACAATACCACAAAGTATCGGCGTGGCCAGTACAAGCTGTATATAAACGGCAACATAATATAAAGGTCCTGTAGCATCAAAATGAATTAGATGTGACAATAATTTCGTCGCATTTAAAAATTGATTATTATAAAAAACATATACAGCTGTTGCAAAAAGATAGGGGACAACTATTTCCTTAATCCTCTTTTTTACAATCACCACTCCCCTGTTCTCATAAGATAACATGGCATTATATCCACCAATCATAACAAACAGCGCCACAGCCCACCACACACTATAAAAAATATCAATATCTGTGTATGCATAACCTTCCACATGCTGGAGCACTACCCCCCCGCGGAAAATGCCTTCGCCACATTGATCCAGACCTTATTTCCCTTCCTATACGCTATCATCTGTCCCTCTTTCTCAGGAAAAGCTCATAATCCCTGATATATTCCTCGGAGTCATAATGTTCACTGGCAATGCAGAGCAGTACAGAGTCTTCCGAAAAATCATACATCTCCTTCCATAACATAGGCGGTATGGAAAGCCCGACATACGGCTTGTCCATAACAAACACTTCCTCATCCCCTTGTTTCCTGCTTCTTATCGAAATATCTACAGCTTATTTAAAAAGAAGTTAGCCGGTATTGTAATCAGCAAATTTAAGATCAGCACTGCTTCCTTTACAAACCGAAACTACCAGATGTCCATTGATGAATTCTTAACAGGTATTACTATTGTAGCAAGACTCCTATATCAATTTTTATAAAATCTATGTTATTTCCTATATGCCCAAAACTTATTTACCAAAAAATTGACAGGTATAGTCACCCCTAAATTGATAAGCGGTGCAACGGCAGAAGGAATCTCGCATACCTCTATCCACAATGCCAGCAGAATATTACCCAATATTATACCCGTGCCTGCATAAGAGACATATGTTTTTAAAAAAGTTTTCCACCAGACGCGTTTTTCACCAGATACAAAAACATATTTATTGTTCCAGTAATAAGAATTAATTACACTTACCGTAAATCCAGTGACATTCGCCGGAGTATAATGCATTCCCCAACATATAAATATCAAATAAACAGCATAACTAATGAAACTGTTAACAATTCCTACAAGTCCGAATTTAATAAACTGGAATAAATTTACCAAATCCTTCTCCGATATGTTAATTCTGAATACTCTATATATAAAAAAAGATATAATATTCTCTATTACACCCCATAATTTTTCTATCATTTCATCTTTTCATCCACTTTTTCTACTTGTTTTTTTATCTTCCCTACATTAAACCCAGATATTACTATCTTTTCCACATATGGTCAATTAGTTCCACCTCTTTCTGGAAAAATCTATAATCTCTAATATATTCCTCCGGATCATAATGCTCACTGGCCAAACAGAGCAATACGGAATCTTCCGAAAAATCATACATCTCCTTCCATAACATAGGCGGTATGTAAAGCCCAACATGCGGCTTGTCCATAACAAACACTGTCTCATCCCCCTTTCCATTTTTTATCCGGACTTTACTCATGCCCGCCACATTGATCAGCAGAAATTCTGTTTTTCTATTCGCATGGCATCCTCTTACAACTGTTCTTCCAGAACCAAAAATGTAAAATACCCTTTTCGGTTCAAACGGAATATCTATCCCCCCGTCACAAATCACAAGGCTCCCCCTATCATCCCCAACCAGCCTACACTCAATTTCTCTGGCTTCCATTGTCTTTTTCATCATCTGCCTCCGTCTACCCTGCTCCACTTGTATCATTTTCATTTTTCAAGGATGATACCATTCATTTCATTCAGGGCTCTTATATAAAAGTCAGTTTTCACCTTATCTGTTCTTAAGGGTCCCCTCTCTATGAGCACTCCTGAAATTCCGAGATGCAAAGCAGCATCCATATCCTCAGCACTGTCTCCCACAAAAATCGCCTTGCCTATTTCTATTCCCGCCATCCGTATTGCATCTGCTTTTGTGCACTTTCGGAACGTTGAGATAACCTTTTCAAACATATCCCGAATATTCAGGCGCTGCAGCTCCGATTCTAATTCCTTATAACACTGGCGATTTGTCACAACATGCATCTTAATCCCAAGACCTTTCAGTTCCGCAATCGCACCTGCAACATCTCCAAACAGGACGTCCATTTCAAGGAGGTCTTCCCTTTCAACATTTTCCAGCCATCTTCGGCTAAACTCTTCATCAGAGTACTTCGAGAAGCATATTTCCCTTAACATCCTGCTCTGGTTAAATCCCATATCCTTTAACTTCCAGTATCCATCATATGACAATTTGCAATCAGTCAATTCAACAAATAACCGGTAAAGACGCCATCTCGGATTGACCAGCGTTCCATCCAAATCAAAAAAGATGGTATCAATTCTATTACTTCCCAATTACCATCGCCTCCGGATGCTCCTGCATGAATTCCTTCCAGTTTTTTAAATGGGTATCCATCGGAAGTCTACAATCAATAATAATTGCTTTACTGTCGTTTAACGCCTCCCCTACTCTTATAAATTCAGTTTCCGAAGAAATAGCCAAATATTCCAAGTCATATAATTCAGCCACCTTTTTCAAATCCACACATGTAAATTCTTTCTCGTTGCTGCCAACATAATTATTGTTATAATAAATTTTCTGGACTTCACGCATCATTCCTAGAGTGTTATTATTAAATACGACAAACTTTATATCCAACGCATGCAGCTTCACAAACTGTAATTCCTGTAGGTTCATATGGAATCCGCCATCCCCCGAAAAAGAAACCACCACCTGATCGGGGCATGCCATTTTTGCACCAATCGCCGCTGGAAGCGAAAACCCCATAGAGGCATATCCGCTGGATGTCACCAAGCGCTGTCTTCCCTTAGGTATAAGCCCCTGGCACACCCACATTGTATTCTGTCCGACATCATTCGTAAAAATTGCATCTTCTGGCAGATGTTCCCCTATATATTCTACCAATCTTAATGGATCAATACCCTCATTATTTACGTGCAGATCCTCCTTATACCGTTCTTTCCAGTTGAATATACATGCCTTCCACTTATTGTAATCTGGAATCCTTTTCCTTTCTATCGACTCATTAAGCAGTCCTAATAATTTCTTAACATCGGCCTGTACAGACATAAACTGCGGCAGTACTCTGCCCAGTTCCTTTTCATCTATATCTATATGAATTACCTTTGCATGTGTGAATTCATTGACAAATTTTCCTGCCTGCTGCTCCCCGAATCTTGTTCCAAGTGCGATAAGCAGATCTGCATTATACAAAGCAAGATTAGCTTCCGGCAAACCATAAAAACCACTTGACCCCAATGACAGGGAACAAGCATCATGTCCATTAAGTGTAGTGACTGTCGGAATATCCGTCTTACTTACAAATTCAAACAGTTCTTTTTCCGCATCAGCCGTATGGATGCCTCCACCGGCAATGATTACTGGTTTCTCTGACGCATAAATCTCATTGCAGATGTCAGTAATTATCTCTTGCTTGACTACACCGCCCTGATTTTCTTCAGGATAAAAGTGTAAAAATTCCTCAGGCACTTCCTCAAACTGAATATCCATTGGAACATCAATAAGAACAGATCCCTTACGTCCCTCATTTGCAATATGGAACGCTTTTTCCAATTCATATCCTATCTTCCCCGGCTCCGTAATCTGTACAGCATATTTTGTAATTGGTGCAGCAATACTTACTATATCAAGATCCTGAAAGCCATTAAGCCTCACTCCGGGATTATTTTCCAGATGAGCCAGCCTGTCCTGCCCGGTGATTATCATAAGAGGGATGGAATCAAGATATGCATCTGCACATCCCGCCAGTGCATTTACAGCACCCGGTCCCGATGTCACGAGCACTACCCCCATTTTATGGAGCACTCTTCCATATGCATCCGCGGCAAACGATGATGCCTGCTCGTGAAATCCCTGATAATACTCAATTCCATCCGTCAAAGATATTTCATCAGCTATTTTAAGCATCATGCTGCCATCATATCCAAAGACATGCGTGATGCCCTTGTCTCTCAAAAATTCAGCAATATAACGTGCTACTATCATTCAATTCCCTCCCCCAACGACTTTGCCCCAAAATTTATGGCATCACGCACTACAAATAAAGGCCTGTTCCTTGATGCCTCTAACGTCCTCCAGATATATTCTCCAAGAAGCCCAAGGGTGAACATAATAGTGCCGGATGAAAACAGCACAATTATAAGAAGTGTAGTATACCCCTGCACCGGGATTCGTCCGTTAAGCCTGGCTATAATTACCTTAATTCCATATATAAAGGCAAATAAAAAGAACAGAACCCCTGTCATGGTCATCAACCTGATTGGTACATAAGAAAAAGCAATCAACGAATCAACAAACAGTTTTATTTTTTTAGATAATGTCCAGCTGGATTTTCCTATCTCCCTGCTTTTTCTAACATAATAAAGTTTTTTGGGATGAAAACCGAGCCACATAAGTTGCAGGGCTATATTTGAGTTCTTGTCATTCATCAGCACTATCTGGTCTTTTACATCCTTATCAATCATGTATATGTCAAAACCTCCCTTGGGCATATTGCGATCCACCATCCTACGCATTACCCAGTAATACATATTTGACATCATATCACTGAAGGCACCGTCGCTCCTTGCCTCCCTCACAGCAAAAAGTACCTTTTCACCATTTTTCCACTCTTTATACATATTCACTGTCAGCTCTGCAGGTTCCTGTAAATCACAGGCTTTAACGGTAATACAATCCCCGCTGGCATAGGACAAGCCGGTAAAAGTAGCCGAGATTGCCCCGAAATTGCGGGACAGTCTTAAAAGCTTTATATGATCATCCTTCATTGCAAGACTCTTCATAATTGTCCAGGAATTATCGGGGGAATCATCATTTATCATTATCAGCTCATAATCGTCTCCCCCTGCCTTAAATACAGGTACAATATTTGTCATAAAATCTTCATAAAACGGAATAATATTATCCTCGTTTTTATATACAGACACAAGAACAGATACTTTACTCATAAGAACCCTCTACCTGATAAGCTCTGCATATCCAATCCCTTCCATACCATAATGGTTCCCGGAATAGAACAGATATGTCCTGCCTTTCACATTGATCATCTTTGCATAACACATCATCTCACTGTCAAAATCCCCCTGTGTCACATCAATGTTAAGTTCATCATCTTTCCGTTCAAATTTTTTGCCGTCTAAGGATTCTGCATAACCCAAACGATATCCTTTGGATAATGTCCTCACGCTGTAAATGCACTTATATGTACTATCTTCCACCCAGATACTCCCTATAGACAATCCGTGTTCATCATCCGATGTAAAATCAAGTACACTCTGCCCTTTGCCATTCCATTCAAGAAGACTATCTGATTCAAGATACCTCTCTGAATAAACAGGCTGCATCTTGCCCATATTATTTGTCAACCATGCTGATTGTTGAAAACAATCAGCATGGTACCACATTTTAAATGTGGTACCTTGCTGAATAATATTGGGCACACACCTGAAATTTTTTTCCGTCGGAATCCTGTCAAGCATCGGAACCTCTTTATGCAGTTTCTCAAAGGATTCTCCCCCATCTCTACTGATTGCCGCGCCGGAAAAAATCATATATGGGATTTTTTTTCCCAGTTGATAACCCGAATAAAATAAATACAAGTCATCTCCATCTTCAAACAGCGATCCCGTAACGACTCCGTTGTCATCATATGTCCCAGGATCTCCTATATCTATTACCGGTCTTCTGCTGTAATTGATGATTGTCGATGGGTTATCTATATCTAAATCCACATATCCGATACGGCCTATATTCTCATCGTCACATAGCGTGACAAATACCCGTAGTATTTTATCATTTAAGATATACGGCAAAGCCATCATAGCATTTTTTGTAAACCAGTCCAGCTTAAAAGTATTGCGGTCAAATATCTTGCCTCTTTTTTCCCACTTCATCATAAAATCACCTTATAAAGATTTCCAATCGGTCAAAGTTTTTTCCATTTCTTCCTTTGTTGTAAGAATCGGCCGATCATCTAAAGTCCTGAGCCAAATCAGACCATCTCTCAACGGATTTAATGTTCTCTCAAGCATGGGCCGTCTTCCATAAAGCGCTAGTTCCTTAAAAATTGCAGGCATGTTTAATCCTGCCTTTTCAAAAAATTCAACCGTAGCAAAAAATCTCGAAATATTTATCTCAGTCGGGTTCGGAATTCCATTCCGATCACATTTCAGATCAACCCCAAAGATGCCATGCGGCCTTCCGTCTGTCGCAACTGCCTTGCAACAGTTTATGGATATCTCATCCAGTTCATTTGACGAAAATGTAGTTCCGATTTTAGTGATTCCTGTTACCCCGCTGGGGCTCATGGAACTATAAGCCCATCCCACACGTTTCCGCCCCTGTGCAACAATAAGTTCACCATTTTCCCATATAGAGAGCCATGTCATATTTTCGCCGGGAAGATACTCAGCGGCCATGTAGTTTCCCCACCCATTAGATTTATCAATATTTTCTTTTGCCTCCTCTATATCTGCCGTCACAAAAGCTCCCTTTCCGGCATTTCCTATAATCATAGGCCTGAACCAAACTGGCTGTATTCCATCTGTCAATTTGCTGTAAACTGTTTCTAAATCTTCCTCATTCTTTAAAATTATATTTTCAGGAACCTTGATTCCGGCCTCCTTAAACTTCTCCCACGACTTATATTTATACACACATGTATCTATAGTCTTATAATCAGGCACAAACATTCTGCATCCCTTTGCCCTTATTTCATTTTCAAACCTTAAAGCTATCGCCATTTCAACATCATGTTGAAAATGAACGATATCGGGTCTTTCAATATCGAGTATTTTCAGAAATGCCTCTTTATAGTCGGGCTTAGTGCTGTGCGGAATTAAATATCTCTTATGTGCTCTGCAAAACATAAGTTCATACGGATCAGAGCCAACCCCGATTATCTCGCACTCCTCTTTATCATCAAGCAGGCAGTTGACCACTCCGTTTGTCTGTGCACTGCCTGCCCCAGTTATCAGTATTTTATACATAATCCCTCCCGCTCCAAAAATCTATATTGTCACATTCACATATATCCCTGCGCCAAATTCCGGCATATACTTTATTATCCCTTCCAATCCGTTTATAGCAGCTTCATCCATGATCCCTTCATCCAGGCATCTCTGCATTTGAAAATGTGTAAAAGGTTTTACAAAATATGAACCGGCATCCATCACCTTCATGCCTGCTTTTGTAACTTCCTCTTTCAGCAACTCCATATCATATGTCCTTCTTCTCTGCATCTTCTGCATTTGCTCACTCTGCTCATGTATATCTTCAATCAATCCCGCCTCTTTGCCAATCAGGCGATGTATAGAATTGGCATTGGGTACATTAATATGAACGATGGTATTCTCTCCACATAATGCCTCAATAGCACCAAGCATTTTCTGCGGATTATCAAGTTCATGTAATACAGAGCTTAAAATAATAAAATCAAAGACAATGCCTAGGTCTTTCACTTTATCAATCTGTTCTTCCAAAAAACCATAGACAACTTTTACATTTGCCCCCCCAACATCCGCCAGCTTCTCTGCATTGTCTGCAAACACTTCTCCCGGTTCAACTATTACCATGTTCCTATAATCTTTAAAATCAAGGAAGAACGGATCCATGCCGCACCCTATTTCCAGAATATTGTCATGCTTATATCTGCGGCACTGCTCCATTACCGTCTTTTTCCGGATCTTAACCATTACCGCTTCAAACGGTTCGTCTGTATATTTATCTGTATAGTCTTTTATATCCCGCATATTTATTCTCCTTTTTCCCAAATATAGCACTTATTTACATAACTGTCTGTATTGAAGCCTTCCTTATACATTCCCAATGACTCATTATACACATGTCCCTGTTCAAGGCTTGCTGTCCCATATGACAAATACCTGTATCCCTCGTCGATAGCTGCCCGGATCAGATTTGAGTATAAAAATTCGTTTGGGCAGTAGTCAAGATAATCATGCCGACTGGCAAGATACTGTGTATGGAACACTTTCCTATTACAAAAATTCCAGACCATGCTTCCGGCTATCATTGTTTCCTGATAATAGACACCATAAAAAGAAGTCACCTCTGGCAACCTGCTATTCTTAAACTCTAATATTTCCGCTTTTGTGTGTGTCGGAACAGTATCAAACTTAACCATGTTATCCAGCAGTACTGAATAAAGCTCGCATACTTCTTCATCCGCAGCGAGCTTCTTAAATACCAGACCCAGCTTATTTGCTTTATTAAGTTTTCTCCTCTTTAATTTTTCAAATCTTTTTGTATAGTCATTATCAATCCTTGATAAATCTATAAAAAAACCAACCTCACTTCTGACAGAAAATCCGTTTAACTGAAAATAGTACTCACATAATTCATTGTATTTATCTTCCGGCGAATACAGCCAGCTGTGCATTCTGAGCTCTGCTTTTATATATCCTTTCTCCTTGAAATATAATACCATTTCATTAAATATCCAATCATAATCGCCTGAATTTGCGTATTCCCTGCCGATAACAATTCCCCCATATGTACTCCCCTCATGAGCTATCAGCGTCAAGCCACCATCTATTTCATTTGCCGGTATAACTGCTGCAATTTTTTCTTTTTTGAGAAATAATATTGACGCATCTTTAAATTTATCTCTTTCATGATACCCATAAAAATTTCTTGTCTGTAAAAAATTTCCATTGATGCTCTCACTCAAAACAAATTTATCCCATGCTTCTTTATATTTTTCTTCGTATGGTACTATCAATTTATTACACCCCAAACGCATTTACTACTTTTTCAATTTACTCTTGCCGGATATCATTTTACCTTAAATACATTCATCGTTTCTGAGGACGCGACCAATTCTAAATAATCACTGTTATATTTGAAATTCGGCGTTATATCGATAGTCTGCACTATAAAATCAATCCCCTCCTCCCTAGCAACTTCCAGTAAATCAATTTCATTATTATAGACCCCTGTAATAACTGCTTCCCTTCGTGCAATTTCTTCATTCACATCCTGATGCTGTGTTCCCAATATGTCTGAACCTTCAAGATATTGTTGACGTTCACAGAATATGCCATATAAATAATATGCATTGTTGCCTGTCATGACCGCTTTATCCGTCATAATTAGTGCGTCCTGTTCCGCATGATCCCTGATCCATGATAGTGCCTTGACATCCGTATCCCTGATTCCAGATTCTGCGAACTCTGAATAGTCATAGCCATGTGCCGCATTATAGAGATTCCAGAATCCGTTGTTCGCATTTTTTAAAGCGCCTACGCCACCATAAGCATCCCACGAAAATCTGAAGATACCCAGCTGCAGCAGTAAAACAAAAACAATAAACACGTCTTTTTCAATTGCTGTCAATCCTAGATATTTAAATTCTTTATATTGCTGCAAATATGAATCCATTGCGAAAATCACCATAATCGACATTGGAATTAATGCTGACATCGCAAAATACATTTCACTGCTTCCGCCCGCATTAATACGATGCCAAAGATAAATGCCAAATAATGAAGTCAAGCCAAATGCACCCAAGATATAAACATCTTTAATGCAAATTTTTTTCTTATATAGCAACAAAACCACCCATATACCTGCCATAGTCATTCCAAATACAAGGACAGGGTTCAAACTTATCGTCCTGAACAGCAATCCCAAAAAGGCATTGCCACTTCCTTTCATTACCATACAGCGGCCAATAAAATCCCACGGCTCTGCATCCCCCATATATGTAAAATGATCTATGCCATATGTCATAATCGTCCATGCCGAATTTCCATTAAAAACAGAAAACATTCCAACGCAGAACCTGCATATCAGCAAAAACACACCGAGAATTAAAATTCCATATCCGAACGCAAGAGCCCACATCTTATGAATAAGCCAGTAAAAACATAAGAGAGCTGCAAAAACAATCAGGACTGATGCAACCGGTGCTTTTGCTCCCACACACATCCCCCATGCAAGAAGCATCCCTGCAAGAATTTTCCCATCATATCTATCCATTTTCCATTGCCTGATCATAACCCCCACAAAAAATATTCCATATGCATAACCTATATCAAACCCAAACGGCGATAACAATATATGATGTAAAAATGAAACCATTGAGATATTTTCTGTTCCTGTTGAAAAGAGCATCAACATATACCCCAAAACTTTAACCCTCTTATCTATAGTAACGGTATCCAGCAAAAACTGTACCGCTCCTACCATCACTATGGCTTTTGTAAGACCATACAAAGGAAAAGACATTGTAAAAACATCAATCTTATACACCTCACAAAGAAATGCTATCGGTATATTGGAGAAATAATGATAATTTAACGGCTCTTCAACCATAAATAAATTATCCGCCGGCCAGGAAAGTTTTAGCGCAACTGTATTATTTACCCAATACTGCATGTCCCGCATTAAATTATGTACCGGCACTACATCCGTCCCCAAATAGTTGGCGGCATATGCAAAAATATTCAATATTATGAAAATAGCCAAAAAGAAAAACTCTGGCTTTTCATTATCTGCTTCTTTTAATTTTACTATGGGTTCTCTGGCTTTCATTTTCTTTCCTAAGAAAAAGAACGATACAAATGCAACCAGTATTGTGATTGTCATAAACGACAGTCTTCTGTCAAACATCTCAGAAAAGAAATATTCTACCACCAAAAAGGAATATCCCAACAGGTAGGATGTGCAAAATGCTCCTACTCTTGACTGCCTGATTCCAATTACTGAAAGAATTGATAAGCCAGGCAAGAAAATAGACACTAAATTCAATAACAAAAATTTTGCGATCGATATGCCTGATATATTGAACAAACTACGCATACAAATTAGATATACTCCAATTACAGCTCCTATTCCAATCCATAAATTTTTCGCTTTATACCCAGCTTTTATGTTCAATATCTATTACCTTTCTCTTCCATAAATAATTTAGTTGCCATCCCTCTAGCTATCCTAGTCTCATCTATATTTATAATTTTATCCCTTCATCTTTCTTATAACCCCTTTTTGCCTTCCCTCCAATAATAGAATCCCACTCATCTGCTCCCGCTCCCGCATCATTCCGCTTCACGCAGATATTTTCCGGTGAGAAAATTTCACCTTCACTTATATCCCTCAATGCGACAATCCTTTTTTTGACCACCTCTTTTATTTTACACTCCTGTTTGGTGGGCTTCTTTATTCCATCTCCCAGACCCTGCTCTACTTTCCTTATTCCTACTACCATCTTTTTAAATTCCAATAGCTCCATACTCGCTGCATGATCTGGACCTTCCATATGCCGATCGAGCGTAAAGTGCTTTTCTATTACCTTTGCCCCCATCGCAACTGCCGCAACTGCCATCTCCATCCCCTCCGTATGATCCGAGTAGCCAATCGGCAGGCGAAATGCATCCCGCAGAGTAAGCATCGCCCTCAGGTTTACCTCTTCCAAGAGGCAAGGATAACTGGTCGTACAATGAAGCAGTGTGATATCCTCCGCTCCCCCTTCTTTTAGCGCATTGACCGACATACCTACATCTGTTACAGTACTCATGCCCGTACTGAGTATAGTTGGCAGCTTTTTTGTCCCAATATATCTTAAAAAGGGAGTATTTCCTATATCCCCGGAACCTATTTTCACAAATGGAATTCCCAGGTCAACTAAGAAATCAAGACTCTCTTCTTCATCCGCTGTCGAAGCAAATGTTATGCCGATCCCGTCACAATGCTCCTTAATCCGACGAAAATCTCCATATGTCAATTCCAGTCTTTTCAACATATCAAACTGTGATTCTTTCTTTCCGGTATTTATCGCCTGATATTCCGCCTGTCCGACACTGCGCGTAATAATCCTTTCCGTCTTCCACGTCTGGAACTTGACCACATCAGCCCCAGCCTCTTTTGCCGCATCACATAACTGCAACGCAAGTTCCAGTCTGCCGTTATGATTCACACCCGCCTCTGCTATTATCAGGCATTTGTTTTGATCCATTTTATATCCTTCCCCTTATTTTGTTGCCTGTGCAACATACTGTTGAACCGTTTTTCCGTTGTCTGTATATAAAATCACCTCCACAATGATATCTTTGAAACCGACTTCCGTCAGTATATCCTCCAAATCTTCCTTCCCATAAAAATGTGTCACTCCTCTGTCATGGAGCGGCCCATCCGGGATATCCGTATAAGTTCCGTCCTCTATCTCCCGGCCCATCCCGCAACCATAGGTTTCCTTTCCAAAGCACACGGTAGCCAGCCTGCCTCCCTTTTTCAGGATCCGGTAAACATTGCCATACATCGCTTCTATGTTTTTCAGGGTATTAGCATAGATACATACATTGTCAATGACTGCATCAAAAAATTCTTCTTTATATTCCATATTGAGCCCATCCAGCACCCTGATATCCGCATGCAGTCCCTCTTTCTCCAGCTTCTTTCTTGTATTTTCTACTGCATACGGCGAGCCGTCAAAAGCATAGGTGTCAAACCCTTCCCTGGCAAGATACCACGTATGGTTTCCGCCTCCGCATCCGAAGTCAAGTATTTTAACCTGATCCCTTTTTTCTGCATAGTAATTCCTTGCCACAAAGCGGATGATGTGCTCCGATGGGTAACCCCCCCCATATCCTTTCTTTGTGGATCTCATTCCATATCCCGTCCATTGATTTACCCATTGTCCCTCTCCTTATACCGGTACTTTAGCAGCCTGTTTCCATAAACCGAAACCAGCCCTGTATGCTCCCTCTCCCATTCCCTGCATATTTCCTCGTATGCTTCCGCATTAAATATACACTTTCCGATATAAAAATCCTTTTCTATCCTGCTGAAAGATCTTTTAAATTTAAACAGGGAGTCATCTGACGATGCCCCCATGCCTCCTCCCAGATGGAACTGTTCCACCCCCTGTTTTTTCAATTCCCTGGCCGTATTCCATAAAAGGAAGTTATTGATCCCGTATCCGCTGTATGCCCTGTCACTGCCTGCCAGATGGTAATGTCCATACGGTCCGGTATACATAAACAGTGCCGCGCCAAGAAGTTTTCCGTCTAATCTTACCGTCCCGAGGAATCCTCTTCCGGACATTTCCCGAATATATTCCCGGTAGTATCCTTCATCAAAGTAGTAAAAGCCGTCCGCCCCCAAGCGATCCATGGTCTCCTTATAAAGTATGGCAAATTCATTTATAGATGCAAAATCATACTCTGCCAGATACTTTAGCCCAAGTTTTTCCGCTTTCCGTATCATGTTCCGGTTTTTAGACGATATCTGTGTTTTCCATATCTCCTCTTCTTCCACACTCAAATCCATCACCACCGTATGCCTGTCTGGTATCACACAGATTCCTTTCTGGCAGTATGTATTGTTTCTAAGCAACGGATGGAAACGAATAAATCCGCATATATATTTTTCACTTTTAAAACAACTGCACATCTCTGCCAGCGCCCTGTCCGTCCATTCCCGACTTTCCGTATTCACTATCGGCCCGCCGTAACCGTATGCCGTCTCAAAATCAAAAAAATCACGAATTCTATTCCGGAGGAAAGGCATCAGCAGGACATTTTTTCCTTCTTGGCAGATGATACACAGCGCTTTACTCTCATCACCCTCATACAGCCTGACGTAGCCCTCTGAATAGTAAATATCCTTTTTCTCCGACGGGAACTCTTTCAGAACATTGTCCCAGCTGTTACTTATTTTTACATTCACGTTCCAGTATCTCCAATATCAGCCTCATGTCATTCTCATCATATCTCTGGTCACAGATCAGGGATAATTCTTTACCATCCCTCTATATTTTAATTCCCGAAAAATCTCAAACTTTCCTCCGATAATTTTTAAATTACCCCCTCCCGATTACCCTTTCCAAAATTTCAACTATCCTTCCGGATGTCATTCCATCTCCCCAATAGTCTACATCTCCAAGATCCACCTCTTTTAGGAGTACTTCTTTTACTGCGCTTTTTATCTCCTCATAGCCCGTGCCTGCCTGCATAATGTTGCTGCACAGATGTCTGCCTTTCTGTCTGTTTCCGATATTTACTACCGGGGTCCTTAATGCCGGTGCTTCCACAATCCCGCTGCTGGAATTTCCTATGACAAACCTGACCTGCTTCATCAGGCTTAAATAGCGCTGATTCCCCAGAGACGGCAACACAATAAGATTTCCTCCCGGGTCTTTCCCCTCCTCCTCAAGATATTCGTTTATGTATCTCCCACCAAAATCCGCATTGGAATAGGTCGCAACCACTTGATATCCGTGTAGCTCCTTCAGCACCTGGACACAGTTCTTTATGGCATGCAGATTGTATTCCAAACTCTCTACTGTCTCCGCATGGTATGTGAGCAATACCCACTCCCGCCCGGTATCCAGGCCGAGCTCCGCCGCCAGTTCTGTCTTTGTCAGCAATTCTGCCCGATAAAAGGAATCTATCCCCGGCTCTCCGACTGCCCAGATATTTCTGTCTGATCCCCGCATCCTTACAATATTTTCTGCACTGTCTTTCGTCCCCGGAAAATGATATTCGGCAAGCATTGTGACCGTATTTCTGATTCCATCGTCGATCGCTCCCGCCGTGACATCTCCTCCTGACAGATGGATGATCGGGATCCTCATGACAAATGCCGTATTACATATCGGCAGCAGTTCATACCTGTCCCCCAGCACGAGCAGATAATCCGGTTCCAGCCTTCTTAATGCAGGGGCAAACATCTCGGCCATCCTTCCCATCGATGATGCGATAGCTTCCTGTGAGGATGTGTCCAGCTGCACATCAATAACGGCATCTGCCTGAAACCCATCCTCGATTATCTGGTCGATGGTATGCCCCTGCTCCCACAATAAATGTGCCCCGGTAATAATCATCTGCAATTTAAAATAATCGGATTTTCCTATATCGGTCATCAGCCACTTTAATAATCCGTACTCGGATCTGGCAGCTGTCACAAAACAAATCTTTTTTTTCACATCCGCCCCATCCTTCTCATATACAGCTCTGCTACCATGAAATCCAGCTCTGTATCAATGTCTATAGAGCGCTCTCCAGGCATGATATACGCATAGCATCCTTTTCTAAACATTTCACTGTCCTTTTTTTCAAGCAGGCTCCTTTTCAAATGATAGACTGCTCCATTTTCTCTGTAATATTTTGGGAGTTCCTGACGCCTCAGATGACTGTATTCCTCACGGAAAAAATCATCCATGCATCCATCAGCCGGCAGTGTATTCGCCTGGAGGGGGGAATATTCCATTTCTGTAACCGATTCTACCGCATCGGCATTCTTCTCGTAAAAAAGAGCTATACAGTTTATGATATCTTTGGCATCCCGCAACGGCGAAGTGGCCTGCAGGAGCGATATCTCGTCATAAAAAAGTCCTTTCTCCTCAAACCTTCCTATGACTTCCCTGACGGCATCCCAAGTGCTTGCTCCATCTGTTGATGTCCCGGGAGATCTCAAAAAGGAACAGTCCGCCCCATAAGCTTTCGCTATGTCAGCATAATGTGGCGAATCTGTAGACACAAATACCCTTTCATATTTTCCACTCTGTATCGCACTCTCAATGGAATATGCCACCAAAGGTTTTCCGTTCAGCTCCCTGATATTTTTGTCTTTTAACCCCTTTGACCCGCTTCTGACCGGGATGATCGCTATCTTTCCCATATGCTACATCTTTCCTTTTTCTATCCGCTCTTCCATTTTTTTCATTTCTTCAAATTCTCCCATATCCAAAAAGGAATTCTCGTTGATCGGATACATCCCCACCTGCTTTTTCTTTTTTATCATCATTTCCGCCAGATCTGTCATATGAAAAACCCTGTCTTTCGGAATCCATTCCAGAAATTCAGGGTTTACAATATACATGCCTGTATTGATAAAATATGAAAGCTGCGGTTTCTCCTCCATTGATGTGACAATCCCCTGCTCTTTCGTATGTAATACGCCATACTGGATCACCGTGTTTTTCAACGAAGCCACGATCGTCATATCATTTTCGGATGTCTTATGATATTCCATTATTTCTCCATAATCCGCTTCTATTAAGGTATCACAATTTGTTATGATTACAGGAGATTTAAACTGCTCCTTTATCAGCCTGATGCTTCCTGCTGTGCCCAAAGGCTCTGTTTCCTCAATGTATTTTAACAGATATGGATGAACGGTTTCCATGAAGTAGGACTTGATCATCTCCTTTTTATAATTGACAGTAAGATAAAATTCCTTTGCTCCATACTCATAAAATCTGTCCAGTATGCGCTCCAATATGGGAACATCCCCCACAGGTATCAACGGCTTAGGAAGAATTTTGGTATAGGGATACAATCTTGTTCCTTTTCCTCCTGCCATTACAATAACTGATATTTTTCTTAATTTATTTTTTTTATCACAACATCTCTTCCAATCGCCCCTATTTACTTCAAATAAAATATCCTTTATACTTCCATCAGCATTTAAAACAGGAAGTGACAAAACTCCATATTTCTTCATCATCCGTTGAGCACTTTCAGCGTCCCCTTCGATGGCTGCTTTAGGATTTTTATTCATTACTATTGAAACTTCAGCAGTTAAGTCACCTGTCTTTAAAATCCAACGTCTTATATCTCCATCTGTCAAGCTGCCTGATAATTTATTATTATCATCAACCACAAATAATATACCTCTTGCTGTTTCATCTAATTGCTTCATCGATTCTATTATAGTAGCACTCTTTTTAATTGTTAATTGAATTATTTCTGATTCATCCATCTTTCAATTTATTCCCGATTCAATCAATATCTTACCAACTGTCTCATATACCTGTATACTTTTCTAAAAATTTAAATAATATCCATCTGTCAATAATAAATATCCTCCATCATAACTTCATTATAAGGATTAACGAGCCTCCAGATTTGACTTTTTCTCTCTGACATCTTTATACCATCTGAATTCAGTCCATATATACAGCAAATATAAAATTTCAATCTTTATGCATGCTTTCATTATATTGTATGTCTTCATTTTTTCATCCGAAATCCCCGATCTTCTACAATTCTATCTAACGCATTATCCATATTTTCTCTATAATTTGATTCAAAAAAAGCCATCCCCTCTTTTTTTACATCCTTCCTATTTATTTCACTGAACTTTTTTATCATAAATAACCCATCGTCAAATTTATCTATAAAACAAACTGAATTAATTCCCTTGAATACTTCTCCATAACAAGCTTTTGCAAGTCCTTCAATGTCCCACAATAATACTGGCGTCCCCAAAAATAACGATTCAACAGCACAAGTTGAATACACACTTATCGTAACATCTGCATTTTGCATTAATTGATAAATATCCAATTTATCTTCTATATAAAAATCAGTTTTTTCATTAGATTTATGATACTCTTCTACAATTCTAGGCACAAAGATTACTGCAAATCCATTTAATTTACCTGCTATTTCGTTTGTTATTTCATACAATCTCCTATCAACTGTAACTTGACTGGCAACGACTATGATTTTCTTCCCAGAAATTATATTGTATTTATCATAGAATAGTTTTTTATTTACTGCTTTTCTTTCTTCCATGATCGTTAAATAGTAGCTACCAATCGGAATTATTTTATCTTCTTCATATACCTTTCCATCTTTTATTTCCTCCTTACTCATTTCTCCATAGCTAAGCAACCAATCTGGGTAAGGATTAACTGAAAAGTTTTTCCTGCAATAATATGCAAATGTTCTTTTATTTATTATCCCATGCTGCAACTCAATAACGGTAATCCCTAATTTTTTTGCTGCATAAATGGCTTGCATTTTCATATCATAATAACATTCCACTATTAAAAATTTAGGTTTGACAAGTTTGAACCATTTCAGATAATAATCAATCCCATGCATTATCACCGAAATATACGTCAAATAATCATATTGTATTTTCAATTCCCGCATAACATTCAGCAGAATATCTTCGCCATGTAACATTCTCTTGTCAATTAAATTCTTTTTTGCTTTAAATCTTATAAAATCATCTATAAATCTCTGATCAATATAGCGCCTCCCATACATTTTATTTTTTTTATCCAAATCTATCTGCACAATCGGTATTACATTTTCAAGTTTTTCTTCCAAATAACCCGTAAGTTGATTAATAATCTTATTATCAACTTTTCTAAACTGATGATTGGAGATAAAAAGAAGAATAGGATCCCTCTTAAAAAACAAAAAATAATTTGTATATAAAATACCATGAATATGTCTGCAAAAATTTTTCCATTTTAATAATTTCTTTTTCTCTTCAGTACGCAAAACAGAGTCTGCTTCTGTAAAAGAAACTTCATATAAAAAAATAGTTCGTAAATATGGCCATAAAGGTAATCCATCATATGTGATATTCTCTACAGCATAATTTATTTCACATTCTGTAAGTAATTGTTCCGGACTATTTTTCATGTTATAACTTCTTACCCCTAAAAATTTCTCAAAAATTCTTTATTTTCATTAATATACCACACCAATGCAACTGCCAAACCCACACTGCATGACCACCTGATAATCCAACTGTTTAAAAACAAATAAAATGTTATTACCGAAATCATACAGGCCAGGAAGCCAAATATATAAAGACGGAAGTCAAACTCAAAATTTCCGATCCTCTTCCTGGCATTATACTCATGGAATAGCAACATACAAATCATTGATATCAATGTTGCGATTGCCGCTCCCAATCCATGCATTTTAGGAATTAAATATAAATTTAAAACAATGTTTATTATTGCAGCAAAAACTGTTCCCCACATTATCAGATTAGTTTTTTCATTATAAAACTCGTGATTGCCCGGGAATGAATATAAAAAATCCACATAATAGGCCATTGCTACTAAAGGTGTTATTACAATACCGCTCCAATAATTACTTGGCGCAATTATTTTAAATATGTCCGGAGAGCAAAGAATAAATCCCATTATAACTATTGTAAAAATTACACAATATATCTTCTCCCCTTCTTTTAA
>CANOBT010000097.1 GCA_947564305.1 uncultured Lachnospiraceae bacterium
TGACGGGCTTAGGTCAGATATTGTGCAGATGCTTGGCGGAGAGCGTGTAAAAGTCAATACGCTCAGTTTCCAAAATGATATGCATAATTTGAAAACAAAAGATGACGACCTTACACTCTTGATCCATCTGGGATATCTTGGGTATGATTGAGAAAGTAAAAAAGTGACGATGGGTTGGTTTTTATCGCTTTCAATATGTTTCCCTATTGCAAAAAGGGCTATCAGGAATGACAGCCCCCTTTTCTTAATAACGACAATATTTTCTATATTCAGAAAACAGAACGCCCAGTGTATCTAAGTCTCTCCTTTTCCTCGCCCCTTCACACTGCTCCTACTCCGCCATCACAAAATATCAATATACTCTCCCGCCAGCGCCTTATTCATACTCCGCACGGCACAGAACTTCCCGCACATGCTGCAGGTATCGCTGTGGTCGTCTTCGGGACTTCGGCCGTCCCGGATTGCTTTGGCAGTCTCAGGGTCCAGAGCATATTCAAACTGCGCATCCCAGTCCAGATTCCGGCGTGCATCTGCCATGCGGTCGTCCAGTTCTCTTGCGCCCGGAATCCCCTTGGCAATATCCGCCGCATGGGCCGCAATCTTAGAGGCAATAATCCCCTGCTTCACATCCTCCACATTGGGAAGGGCAAGATGCTCTGCCGGCGTCACATAACAGAGGAATGCAGCTCCATTCATGGCTGCGACCGCACCACCGATGGCGCTGGTAATGTGGTCATAGCCCGGTGCAATATCCGTTACCAAAGGGCCCAGCACGTAGAACGGCGCTCCCATGCAGATTGTCTGCTGTACCTTCATATTCGCGGCAACCTGGTCGAGCGGCACATGGCCTGGTCCTTCCACCATCACCTGAACATTGTGTGCCCATGCACGCTTCGTCAGTTCTCCCAGACGCACCAGTTCCTCAATCTGGCAGACATCCGTTGCATCTGCCAGACATCCCGGACGGCAGGCATCCCCCAGTGAGATGGTCACATCATACTCCTCACAAATATCAAGAATCTCATCATAATATTCGTAAAATGGATTTTCCTCCCCAGTCATACTCATCCATGCAAATACAAGGCTTCCGCCGCGGCTCACGATATTCATCCTGCGCTTATGCTTTTTAATCTGTTCAATGGTTTTTCTTGTAATTCCACAGTGCAAGGTCACAAAATCCACACCGTCCTCGGCATGGAGACGGATGACGTCCAGAAAATCTTTCGCCGTCAGCGCAGCCAGATCTCGTTGATAGTGGATAACACTGTCATACACCGGAACCGTACCAATCATGGCAGGGCATTCATGGGTCAGCTTCCGACGGAAAGCCTGGGTATCTCCATGACTGGACAAATCCATAATAGATTCTGCCCCTAAGTTTACCGCACTCATCACTTTCTTCATCTCAACATCATAATCTCTGCAATCTCTGGACACACCCAGATTGACATTAATCTTGGTACGCAGCATACTGCCGATGCCCTCCGGCTCCAGACAGGTATGGTTCTTATTCGCACATATAGCAACCTTCCCCTCTGCAACCAATTTCATCAGCGCCTCGGACGTCATATGTTCTTTTTCTGCAACAGCCTTTATTTCCGGTGTCACAATTCCCTTTCTTGCCGCGTCCATTTGTGTTGTGTAATTTCTCATCTGTAGTTCCTCCTTTTCGTCTTGAGCACAACATTTTTTACAGCGATAAAAAGTGGTGCCCCCAATCTACCGCTCTGCCAATATAGATTGCAGTACAATATAGAACAAAAAAAGAGATGCACCCAGGGCATCTCTTAAAAATCATTGTTCCGCAGCTTTGCTTCACATGCACTCCCTACGTTGGCATTATCCAAATCAGGTGATGGGTCGAAGCAGGTCAGCTTCCTCTCAGCCGGCTTTTCCGCCAGCTCCCCAGTGTGAACCGTCCGGAAACAACAAGGTATCCGAACAGATTCAGACAATATAAAATTGGATAGATTGATTATAGTCTTTTTTGCTGCGGAATACAAGTTTTTTCTAAACCACATCATATAGAACCAAATCTTCCAATATAATTTTAACCACTTCCCTCTACAAATTCCGCCTCTCAATCCTATCCATAATCCCGTCCACATCCACTCCCGGATGTGTCAGATACATCCGGCAGACCTGTTCCGTAAATTCTTTCTCTATATGATTGCGCGCGGCGATTTGCGAAATATTTTTTCCGGCATCCACTTCCTTCATAATTTCCTGCACTAATCTATGCATATCCTGTTCCGGAATTTTCACTGCTTCCCTCTTCTCCAATGCATCGGACAGACAGTCGACTTTTTCTACTTCTATCCGATGTTCGGCAGGATAGAAAGTCAACACCATCATGGTCACCGGAAGGCGAAATCTTTTGGGTCCGCAGCTGCCAGGATTCAAATATCTGATATTGTTTTCACCATGCGCGGTCGTATCCTTAATTGTTGGTTCACAATCCATATTGCCTGGGAACGAGCGGACTTCATCCGACAAAATATGTGAATGTCCATAAGCAACTATATCCACCCCTTGCAAATCCTTACGGGCATGTTTTTTATTGTGTACCAAATAAATATGAAATCCGAAGAGTTCCACATCCAATTCCTTTGGCAGTTCTTCCGAAAATTCACCAAGCCGTCCCTCATCTACATTGCCGCGGACCGCAATAGTATGCGCAATCGCTTTGAGACGGTTAAGGATTTCAGGTTTTCCAATATCCCCAGCGTGCAAAATCATTTCACAGGTTTTTAAAATCGCTTCTACCTCCGGCCGCAGCAGGCCGTGTGTATCTGATATGAGCGCGATTCGATGTGATTCCATTCTGACACCCCCTACTTAATCCTAAAAACTTTTCTGTCCACAAATCCCAGCAGCTCTGATTTCTAATCTTCGCTTTTTTGTCTAAATCTCATCTGCCTTATAACTCGCATACCCTTCATAAAAATAGCTATAGTCAATCCCCTTCATATACATATCCCTGTCGCTGATTTTATCAGTCAAAGCAGTCCTCAGAAGATGTTTTATCTCAATATCTCTTATGGGACTTCTTTCCATTGCAAGCAAATAATCCTCTTTATCAACTTTGCTCCAATCCACTACCCTGTGAAGTTCCTGACTTAAAATTAAATCCAGCCAAATCCTCATACTTCTTCCATTTCCCTCTCGAAATGGGTGTGCAACATTCATTTCCACGTATTTCTCAATAATCTCATCAAAAGTTGACTGCGGCATTTTTTCAATACTATCCAGTGCGGCATGCAGATACATAGCCGGTGCAAATCGAAAGTTTCCTTTCGAAATATTCACTTCTCTTACCTTTCCCGCGAAATCATAAATCTCCTCAAAAAGATATTTGTGGATTTCTAAAAGGCTCTCCAGTGTCCCTGCCTTTAAGGTATACAAATATCCGCTTTCAAAAAGCATTGCCGCCTTTTTCTTGCTTACCCTTTCCTCAACGCGGGCAAGTTCTGCCGAATCAATGATTGTCTCCGGCACATCTCTCGTATGTGAATAGTAAGTCTCTAAGTGCGCCAGATAATAGTCCACTGAAATAAGCGGGACAAGCCGGTATTCCAGCTCCTCCCGCAGTTCTTTGTAATCCTTCTTTTCTTCTGTCAGCCAATATTCCCTATACAGAGCCGGACTTTTCCCATTCGTGCCGGATGCCTTCACAGGCTTTATCTTTCCCGCATCCAATGAACGCAGGATATATCTGTACTGTTCCTCATAAGTCCCCTCGGAACAGCTCTTTAGAACCTCGTCCAGAGAAATCCGTTTCATCAAAGACCTCCTGATCCTGCCGCTGCAAACAGGTAATCGCTAAACCACAAGTCACTAATCATCCGCGCTCTGTGGCAGGTCCTCATAAAACTTGCATCCGTTCCGACCATGTCTTTTTACGAAATAGAGTGCCTTATCTGTGTTTTTATACAATTCATCTGCCATGCCTGCCTCTGAAAATGCCACGCCTACACTGAGCGAAACCTTCGGAAGCCCGTCATCCGGATTCTGGAGAACCTGATTAATGGAATCCATCTTATTTTCTATTACGAATCTTAAACTCGGCGTAATATCTGTCATGATCACAGCAAATTCATCTCCGCCTATCCGGGCCGGATAATCGTTGGACCGGAACTGGTCTTGAAGAAGCTTCGCCACCTTTTTCAATACCATATCACCCGTGGCATGGCCATAGCTGTCATTAATCTGTTTAAACTCATCCACGTCAATCAGCAACAAGGCAACTGAGCTTTTTGAAGTCTTTAACAAATCCCTCAGCCTGTCAAATGTTCCTCTGTTAGCAATTCCTGTCAATGGGTCGTGGTCTGCCTTATGGCGCAGCAGCGCCTGGTTTGCCGAATTCGCTTCAAAAATTTCATTATAGGTCAGTGCAAGGTAGCGAAACTCTCTGGAACCGACTATCTTCATCAGTCTTCCTTCCTTGATACATTCTATATAAACCTGCACCGGCCTGATGACCAATACAATGATCATAATAAAGGTCAGTATATTCAATATAAACAGGGCGCTTATATACCATCTCTGCTGTGAGATCATACTTTCCAGGGAACCCACACTATTCTTCTGCTTCTGTCCGGTCTCTTCCACAATCCCTTCCAGGAAATGTTCAATATCACTCATGATCAAAGCCTTGGATGCCTGGTATGCATCATTAAATACCATATCCTGCGCCTTTTCCAGCATCTCGTCCTCAGGCAGCGACCGATCCTCCAGAGTAACCTGTACATTCCTCACTTCCTCCGGAAGAAGCTTCATATTGTAATCATTTGCAATAGAGACCAGCTTGATAGAATACAGTTCTTTTGAAATCAGCTTATTGGAATTGGAAAGCGCTGTGGACAGATAGCTTTGCGACCTGTCACTGAAAGAATATTTCCCCAATTCTTCCAATGCCTTTTCCCTGCGTTTTGTTACATTCACCTCTTCCATATAGCTGTCTATATACTGCGTTTCCATTGTCACGGCATAAAGCCTCACCTGCTCTGTGAGATAATCGGAACCCTCACGTACCAGTGCCGCATTCTTCTCACATTCAATATAATCATCGGTTGCGGAAATCAATTCATCATACCGAAGCGCAACCTGGACAGTCGCATAAATCACCAGTACATATAAAATACATGCGGCCACAATTGCTGCATTATTCAATGTACGAAGTCTCATACCTTTCACATTTTTCTGCTTCTCATTCTCCATCGTCATGCCCCCAACTAATTATACCTCTAATTGTCCCGAACCTATTATAACAGATAGTAGAAAAAAGTGTTATATAATTTTTTAGGATTTGGTGGAAAAAACCAATTTCTTTTGTTTTTTACGTTTCTGGAAATTTCTTTTGTAATCAGTAATAACCCATATTACTTTTTACCTAAACAATCTATAATTATACGGCTCTGACTTCCTTTGTCGCCATTACATCCACTCCGGTTCCGGCAATATTTTTCACAAGAATATCTCCGATATGCACCGGAGCTTTCACGCTGATTCCTTTCAGTCCCTCCACACAGGCAAAAATCTTGTCCTTTGGGATATCTGATTTTGTCTTCACAGATACCATATCCAGCGCACCTCCCTCTACTTTGATTGTAGATGTCACAATTCTCGTAGGGTTTGTCACTTCTTTTCGGGCATAATCATCTCCACGTTTACAAGTGTTCCCTGTTACACTGGCAATCCGCCCATCTTCTTCTATTTTCACTTCCACGGCACACCCCAATGGGCAGCCAATGCAGGTCAGTTCGGTTGTTTTCATATTAGCTCTCCTCGTATTTGCAACTATTTGCAGTGTAAGCAATTGTCTGCTATTATTCTGTCTTTTTAAATATCTATACTTCTTCCACTTTCAGCGTAATCCTGGCAAGTTCCGGGCGTTCCTGGAGCCGGCTCTTTTTCAATAGAATCTCCTCCATTTCCCCCGGTGCCACGACAGGGCGCTTTTTATGGATGATGCATTCCTCGTCCAAATATACATTGATGTAACAGTTTTTATAGACAGCCCCCACACGGAAACGGACTTTCAGTGTTTCCTCCATCCTGTCAATCCTGATTGTGGATGGGACAGTGTATCGGACTCCCTCTGTCGGAATCACAGGGATTTCCATTTCGTTTTCCGTGCTATCCATGCTCATTTGACCTGATGCTGTGCCTGTTGTCTCTGATTCGCCTTCATCGGCAGCCGTCTCTTGAGCCGCCTTTCTCAAAATATACCGTGCCGCGTTCTTTCCGGCTGCTGCCGCCTCTTCGGACACGAAATCTACCAGGTCATGTACATGCAGTACATTCCCGCAGGCAAAAATCCCCGGTATATTCGTCTCTAAGCTCTCGTTCACAATGGGTCCGTTGGTCACTGAGGAAAGCTCCACGCCTGCCTCTATGGACAACTCATTTTCCGGAATCAGTCCTACTGAAAGCAGCAGGGTGTCACAGGAATAATACTCTTCTGTTCCTGGAATTGGTTTTCCTCTCTCATCCACTGCTGCTAATGTAATTCCCTTCACCCGCTCTTTTCCATCAATACCGATCACGGTATGACTCAGCTTCAATGGAATCCCAAAATCATCCAGGCATTGCACGATGTTTCGTTTCAGCCCGCCGGAATAAGGCATCAGCTCTGCAACCACTTTGACCTTTGCGCCCTCCAGAGTCATCCTTCGTGCCATAATCAGTCCGATATCACCGGAGCCCAGGATGACGACCTCGCGCCCTGGCATAAATCCTTCCATATTAACCAGGCGTTGTGCTGTTCCCGCAGAATAGATTCCGGCCGGTCGGAATCCAGGAATATTCAATGCTCCTCTCGGGCGTTCCCGGCATCCCATAGCCAGGATAATGGATTTTGCCTGAATTTCAAATAGCCCTTCTTCCCGATTCATGGCAGTCACTTTTCTTTCTCTGGAAATATCCATCACCATAGTATTTAACTGGTACGGTATCCCCAATTCCTCTACGCGGTCAATGAACCGCTGTGCATATTCCGGGCCAGTGAGCTCTTCCTTAAATGTATGCAGACCGAACCCGTTATGAATGCATTGATTTAGAATTCCCCCCAGTTCTTTGTCTCGTTCCAATATCAAAATATTTTCAATTCCATTTTTTCTGGCAGCCTCTGCCGCTGCAAGGCCGGCCGGACCCCCGCCGATTACGACCAGATCATAATTCTTTTGCATGGATTTTTCCTCCTTTTTGTTATCAATCTGCTTTGCAGATTGATTTCCCGCTTACCCGCATCCTAATTTAGTTCTTTATTTTTACCCACAATGAGCTCTGATTCCCCGCCGCATTTTGTAATCTGGGACATGTCTGTTCCCAGCTCTCTCGCAAGAATCTCCATCACTCTTGGAGAGCAGAAACCCGACTGACATCTTCCCATTCCGGCACGGGTACGGCGTTTCACACCATCCAGGGATTTTGCCCCCAACGGTCGGTGAATGGCATCTAGAATCTCTCCCTCTGACACCTTTTCACAGCGGCAGATAATGTTCCCATAAGCCGGTTTTTCTTGGATTAGAGTATTTCGCTCTTCCAACGTAAGTGTTTTGGGGTCTAAAATTCCCTTTCTTGTGGCTTTATAATCCGGTTTTTCCGCAGGCTCTAAAATCGCTGTCACGATATCCTTCACATACTCACCTACCGCCGGAGAACTGGCAAGCCCCGGTGACTCGATTCCCGCACAGTCTACGAAACCTTTTGCATCCTCCAGCTCTTTGATAATAAATTCGCCGCCGTCCTCATGGGCGCGCAGCCCCGCAAAAGAGGTAATCACCTGACGCATAGGAATCTGTTTCACAGACATTGCAGACTTGGTGATAACCTGGTCCAGCCCCTCCCGCGTGGTGGCGGTAGAATCCTTGTCCTCCTGGTCGATTGCTGTGGGACCTACAATAATATTCCCATGGACTGTGGGGGAAACTAACACTCCTTTTCCATATTTTCCCGGAAGCTGGAATATGGTATGAGAAACCAGTCCCCCTGCAGTCTTGTCCAACAGGCAGTATTCCCCGCGCCGCTGCGTGATATGAATTTTTTCATCACTGACCATATTATGGAATCGATCTGCATAGACTCCGGCAGCATTGATCACAACCTTTGTATCAATAGAACCATTTTTCGTAAGCAGACGGTAACCGCCTTCTATTTTTTCGATACCCTGTACCTCTGTGCTGAACCGAAATTCCACCCCATTGTCGCAAGCATTTTCAGCATAGGCAATGTTGAGCAAAAACGGACAGATGATTCCTGCGTCAGGCGCCCAAAGTGCTGCGACTACATCATCCGCCAGATTTGGCTCCATGGCATGAACTTCTTCCTTAGCCAAAATCTCTATCCTTTCCACGCCATTTGCGATGCCTTGTTCATATAATACTTTCAGCAAATTGATATCTTCCTCCTCCCGGCAGACTACCAGGGAACCGCAGCGGCGGAAGGGTACATCCAACTCCTGTGCAATCTGAGGCATCATCTTATTTCCCTGTACATTCAATTTTGCCATCAGGGAACCTGGCTTTGCGTCATAACCGGCATGCACGATCGCACTGTTAGCCTTGGAAGTGCCGCAGCATACGTCCTCTTCTTTCTCTACAACACAAATATCCAGACTGTACCTGGACAACGCTCTTGCGGATGCCGTTCCAGATACCCCGGCTCCGATGATCACAACATCATACATTTCTTTTTCCTCCTCGAATTTGTAACAGCTTGCAATATAAAAGGTCAGATAACATAGCAGGTATATCTCTATGCCTGCTCTATCATCTGACCTTATCTCTGCACTCTAAGTCTGAATGGGTTATTCTGTTTTCTTTTGCTTTAAATATCTTAGCATGAAATGAGGGGAAGTACAAGTAGAAAGTAACCTTCTTTTGCCATCCCTATCTACATCTTTTGTTTTTGCGCCATCAACCATGCCATAATATGGACGGCCTGCTGAAACTGCCCCTTGGATACCAGGTCTTCAATCTCAGCCGGAGAATATTTTTTCACATGCAGAAACTCTGTCTCATCCAGACTTTGTCCCATGGATTTATGGCAGTTTTCCGCCATGAAAATATAGGCGTAATTGTCGGCAAGGGTTGCATTTGACGGAACGGTAATCAGATGCTTCCAATTATCCGATACATACCCGGTCTCTTCAAGCAGTTCTCTCTTGGCCGCATCCAATGCGTCCTCCAACACAATGGAGTCACATCCTGCCTGATACTCCCTGCCATCCGCCCGCTCGATACATCCTGCCGGGAATTCCGTAGTCACCTCTTTGATTCCCTGCCGGTACTGCCTGACGCACAGATAGTTTCCATCTTCATCCGCTGCCGCTATCACGACATAATTCCTGCGGCTGTAGCTGTAAAAAGGTTCAAATACACTTCCATCTGGAAAGCGGTAGGCTGATTTTCTGAAATCAATCCACTCATCCTGCACGATATGTTCCGTGCTGACCTCCTCCCAAATCAGATTTTCTTCCTCTGAAGGAACAACAGCTTTCTCTTGTTCTTTATTTATATTCATAATTTCACCTTTGTATTTTCAATATTATTTTTTTAACTATATCATTTTTCCACATGCATCAGACAGAAGGATACGTATACCGTTATTATCTTACCACAAATTTTCAGGACAGTAAATATGGCAAAATCTAAGTCAAACAGCCTCCTTGTAAAATAACTGCAGATAGCATATAATAAAATCATTCTTTAGACATGCAGGTGAAAAATATGAGCGTAGAAGAAGTCATCCATGCAGTAATAAAAATCTGCCGGAAACATTCAGTAAAGAAAGTTATTTTATTTGGTTCCAGAGCGAAAGGAACGGCAAGAGAGCGCAGTGATATTGATATCGCAGTATCTGGTGTAAAAAATTATAATCTGCTTTTAGAAGAGATTGAGCTGCTTCCCACGCTTTATACCGTAGATGTGGTGGACTTAGATATGTGCAGGAATCAGTTGTTAATGGAGGATATCAATGAATATGGACAAGAAATTTATAAAGCGGTATGAATCCTTTCAAAAATCACTGGACTCCTTAAACGAGGCAAAAAGCCGAGATATGGATGATTCTTTTGTCTTAAGCGGAACTAGTGCAAAATTCAGTATCACCTTCGACCTTGGTTGGAAGGTCATGAAAGACTTATTAGTTCAATATTATGCTGTTACAAACTTTGTCGCAGGCTCACCCAGGGAAGTACTGCGCAAAGCATTTCAGATGGACCTCATTGCAGACGATATTTGGATGGAGATGCTCGATGTGCGGAATCACCTTATCCATGATTATGACAGTGAAATTATAAAGCAGTATTGCAGTAAGATTGTAAATGTTTATATTGATACATTCTATAAATTCAGAGAGACAGTTGAAGAGCTGATAATCTAACTATCAGCTCTCCACTCATTTTCCTTATTTTCCGGACGTATAGTTATCGAAATATCCCTGTACCAGAATCACCGGTGTTCCCTTATCTCCTGAACCACTGGTTAAGTCACACAGAGAACCAATCAGGTCCGTAAGCCTGCGCGGGGTTGTACCCTGCGATACCATGTCGCCTACCAAATCTTCTTTTTTCTCATGGATTCTCTTGGAGATTGCCTCCTGCAGCTCTTTCCCTGACAAATCTTTAAAATCATTATCCGCCAGATATTTCAGTTTCAATTCATTTGGAGTTCCTTCCAGGCCGCTGGTATGTGCCACGGACACACACGGGTCCGCAAGTTCCCATATTTTTCCGACAGGATCTTTGAAAGCGCCGTCGCCGTATACCATGACTTCCACATGCTTTCCTGTCTTTTCAAGAATCTGCTTCTGCACAGTCTCTACCAGGTCGGTACAGTCTCTTGGGAAAAGCTTTACAGATTCCTCCGTGGATTTGTTAGATCCAAGAAGTCCAAAACGCTCATTACAGCCGCTGCCATCCACCGGACTTGTCAGAATGTCATCCATTCCAAGAACAATCTCAGCACCTGCACTTTTGAGAATGCGTTTTGTCCTCGCACGGGTATGTATGTCGCAGGCCAAAACATTCTTCGTGTAATTCAGGATTTCCCGCGGATTATTTGCAAAAATAACCTCCGCCTCCGCGCCTTGTTCCTGAATCAATTCACTGTAATAGGAGACATAGTCTACGCCGGTAAAGCGGTGCTTATTCTCTCCAAACAGTTCTCTGTACTTTTTCACATCCAGAACATCGCTGTAAGGATTAATGCCAGCCTCATCCAACTGGTCCAGTGAAACGAGCTCATTTCCCACTTCATCGCTTGGATAGCTGAGCATCAGCACGATTTTCTTCGCGCCTCTTGCAATTCCCTTCAGACATACGGAGAAACGGTTACGGGACAGAATCGGGAAGATAACTCCCACAGTTTCGCCGCCGAATTTTTCTTTTACATCCTTTGCAATCGCATCAATGGAAGCATAATTGCCCTGCGCCCTTGCTACAATAGATTCTGTTGCTGCAATGACATCCCTGTCGCAAAGCGCAAAGCCTTCACTTTCTGCTGCCTCCATTACACTTTCCACAATAATATCTGCCAGATTATCCCCTTCACGGATAATTGGACATCTGATTCCTCTTGAAACAGTACCTACTTTTCTTTCCATATTGAAGTCCCCTTGTAAAATAGTTTTTTACTTTTACCTTGTCATATGCTGCTGATTTACGTAAAAAATTGATAGCCCGCCTGCACTTTGACGCCATTTATTTTATCATATCTGATGGATTTTCACAATCCATGATTTATATTGAATATAATTTTCCCATAAAAAATTGTCCATGTTTCAATACCGCCTCAGACAGTGAGACAATTCTGCCGTCTTTCTATAAAATCGTCTCCATCCCGACCTTCTGAGGCTTCAGTCCGCATTTTTCATAAAATCTCATTGCTGTCTCATTGCAGCTCCACACATTCAGAGTCACATTGTAGCACCCCTGCCCCTTTGCGAACTCCAATACATGTGCGTACAGCAGTTTCCCGATATGCTGTCCCCGGATTTCCTCATCCACACACAAATCATCAATATACAGAGTCTTGATATCTGTCAGGATATTGTCATTCATATGCTGCTGAAAGATACAAAACGCATAGCCTGCCACACGGTCTGCCTCATCCACTGCTACAAAAATCGGTCTTTGGTCATCATGTATGATTTCAATGAGCTGCTCGTTTGTATATTTTCTGTTGTTATCTCCCTTAAATAAATCCGGCCGCCCGATATGATGCACCATACACACCTGACGCAGAAGTTCGTTGATCCTATCCATGTCTTTTTCTTTTGCTCGTCTGATATTCATTATATTCCTCCATTCTTTGTGACTACTTGCAGCACAAGTGATTGCCTGCTTGCCCGCCATCTGCATTTTGTAAACAATCTGCTAATATTCCCGAAACAATTTCCGTACAGAAGCCTCATCAAAATCCCGAATCCGCTTCAATGTAATACCGGCCGCCTTGAACGCCCGGTCCTTAAACAAATCTTTTTCTTTTGCCTTTTCTGTATCATGGGAACTGTCATCTAATTCGATGGCAAAATACACCTGGCAATCCTCATCGCATATGACAAAATCCACATGCTTCTGTGAGATTTTGGCAAAATACTTCATGAAATGTTTTTTGTTGGTGACCTCCATTAAATCCTTTAATCCGATTTTAGGGCAGATTATCAGTCCTCTTTTGTATGCCTCTTCCCGAAGGAGCACATAAAATTTATACTCTCTTTTCGTAAGCAGAGGGCAGGCACGGTACGGATAAGATTTTCCCTGGAAATACCTTATCAAAAAAATGACTGCTATGATGAGCATCAATATGATGCACAAGCACAATCCCAGGTCCAAATGATTTTTCACTATTTCCATCATCCTCATTACTGCCTCTCCTAAAGGAAACAGACAAGCGCACTTTTTAACACCTGTCTGTTCCTTATTCTATCTTTTTTGTTTATCCATTTCCTCCGCCTGCTCTAACCGGCTGTCCCAAACCTGCTGAATCGTAGACTTGAGCTTATCTATCTGAACCGGCTTAGCAATGTGGGCATCCATCCCGGAATCGATAGCGTCACGCACATCGTCCACAAAGGCGTTGGCAGTCATCGCAATGATCGGCACCGTTCGAGCCGAAGGATGGCCGCTTCCTCGAATCGTCTTAGTCGCAGTATAGCCGTCCATCACAGGCATCTGCACATCCATCAGAATCAAATCGTACTCGCCGGGCTTGGAGCTTTCAAACTTCTCCACAGCCTCCTGTCCATTACCGGCAATGTCACAGCCTGCACCTAGAGAACTTAGAATCTTGACCAGAATAATACGGTTAACCTCGATATCGTCTACGACCAAAATATGCTTGCCTTGAACAACATCCGACTGTCTGCCTTCGTCCTTCTTCAAGCTGCCCATAACCCGCCTGATTGCCCCCTTGAAGGTGCTCATAAAGAATGGTTTCGGCATAAAGTGGTTCACACCAATCTCCATCGCTTCCTGCTCAATCTCGCTCCAGTCATAAGCAGTAAGCAGAAGAATCGGAATCTTATCCGGATAATTCTTTCGAATGAGGCGGGCGGTCTCCAATCCGTTCAGGTTCGGCATCTTCCAATCCAGCAAAATCAAGTCATATGGATGTCCTGCCTCCCGCGCAGAACGCATCATTTGGATGGCATTCTCCCCATCTGTGGAATAATCTGTAATCACACCCGTCTGAGACATCGTCTTGACGATATTATGGCAGACCTCCTCGTCATCATCCGCCACAATCATCCTGGTTACTTTGTGCTCGGCCCAAAACTTAGAATCATTCTCCCGCTCCTGGATACGCAGCTCCAGCTCTACGACGAAGGTGCTGCCTTTATTCGGTTCACTCTCTACATGAATGGTGCCGCCCATCAGGTCTACAAGGCTCTTTGTAATGGGCATGCCCAGACCGGTTCCCTGAATCTCATGGGTAATCCTGGTCTCTTCACGGGTAAATGGATCAAAAATCACCTTTAAGTAATCCTCGCTCATACCTAAGCCGTTGTCACTGACAGTAAAACGAATACGACTGTAGTCATTGACCACCTGAGACAGTTCCTCCACCCTCATTTGTACAGTCCCGTTCTCCGGGGTGTACTTCACAGCGTTAGACAACAAGTTAATGAGGATTTGGTTAATGCGCAGCTTATCACCCAGCAGATGCTCATAATTCATGTGGGATACAAAAATATCAAATATCTGATTCTTCGCTCTGGTCTGGGGCCGGATAATCGTATTGATTTCATCAATCACTTCAGCCAGATTCATCTCAGAAATGCTCAGTGTAGCGCTGCCGCTCTCAATCTTGTTCATATCCAGCACATCATTGATGAGACCCAGCAAGTGCTGACTCGCGGCATCAATACGCTGGGTGTACTCCATAACCATTCCAGGATTGTCTGCCTCATCCCGCATCAGGGCCAGAAAACCGATAATTGCATTCATAGGGGTGCGGATATCATGGCTGACGCTGCTCAAGAAGGCACTCTTAGCGTCGTTGGCTGCCTGAGCCATATGCAGAGCTTCAGCCAGATTGTTTTGATCCTGCCTCTCTTTCGTCCTATCAGAAATATATACCATCCGTTTACTCTTGCCCTGGATGAGCGCACAGTAAGCACTTTCCAGAAAATACTTATGCTCTCCTGTCTTGGGATTGATCCGCTCCGTGCTCCGCGGCTTCACTGATTGACCGGGAGTCAAAGCACTGACCTCAGCATAATGAGCTTCCGTCGCCTCAGGGTCGCCAGCCAGATCTTCGGCCCGAAGGGCACTGACTACGTCCTCTGGGCCTACTCCAAATACCCGCTCCACATTGGGGCTGACATACTCCACCTCATCCGTCTCCTGATCCAGCATCATATATACATCATTCATATTTTGGGACAGGTAAACAGAAAAGATATTAAACAACTGGGACTGGTAATCAATCGCCTGATCTTTGTCCTTGATTTCCTTATTGGTACGCCAGATCAATACAACAAACACGATGCAGATAATCAATACAAGCATAAGAAATCCCAATGTCATCTGGGAATTCATCAATATCCGATCTGCCTCCTCTGCAATCGCTTCGACCGGTACAATAGATACCAGATAACATTCCTCCACACTTTTCACCGGGACATAAGTATATACATATGCTCCCTGCTCTCCGGTAAATATCGTACTCCCCGTCTCCCTTGCGCGAAGCGCTTTCGTAAAGGTGTCAACATCTGCCTGCTGGCCGTAGACCTCAAAAACAATGTCAAAAATATTATCATGAAGCTCGTCCTTGATCATATCCAGAGACCGCAGCAAAATATCCCCTTCCTGATTTACAACATAGGCCAGGCCCTGGTCATTGTAAAATGAAAGTGAAAAGGTTTCAGAAACCACCTGGCGCTCATATCCTTTCTGTATGAGGGCCGGAACGCCGTCTGAAAAAGTAAAACACTCATAGTAGCCGAACAAAGTATCATTACAGAACAAACCGGCATCCTGTCCATTGTCGTCATCACTTGACAGTGTACTTTGAATCGCGGCCATCCTGTCCTCCGGCATCTGGAAAGCCTCCTCTGTCTTGTTACTGCAGCTAAGACCAGTGTCCAGATTGACTACCGTGTAATCCGCATCCACCTCATAGAACAGATCAAGCATTTCCTCAATTTCCTCCACACTGTCAGAGGTTCGGCGTGAAAAATACTGCGCAAAACTATGCAGCCGCTCCCGATCCCCGGAAGTAAAATTATCAAATGCCTGCTGTTGCTGCATCGTGACAGTCATAACATTTTGAATTGCTTGATTTTGCAGATTATTCCGCAATGTCTCGACATAATAAACTCCGCCAGTCAAGATGATTCCCATGCAAATGACAATCAAAATGACCAGCAGCATTCTCTGGTGTTTTTTGATTTTCTTCATCATTTCCTGCTGCCTCCGTATACTGATATCTTATTGAACGTAAGCTTTTCAATAAGTATACCAAACTGGTTAAAAAATGCAAGATATGAAGGCAGTTGAAAATAGAATTATATCATATAAATACTACAGTCCGCAAAAATGCGGACTGCATCAAACCCGGTTTCATTTTTCTCGTATTCTCGTCCAAATCAATACTCCCCCGCCAACCCCGAAAGGAAGAATCCATGTTACGAAACGGAAAAGCAATATCGCAGGCAATGCCGCGCCGGACTCTGTAAACCCTGAGAAAAATAAGAGGAATACAAATTCCAAAGCTCCCACCCCGGATGGAGCCGGGATGACTCCGGCAAGCATATACGCCACCGCCATAAGGAAGATATTTTGTGCAAATGTCAGACTGCTCTTTCCATATAAAAGGCAAACAGGGATTGCATAAAAAAGCAGCATTTTTCCTGTCTGGAGCAGTATGACACCAAGAAGTCTGTATTTTTGTTCTACAATATTTTTTCCGGAATGATTCAATAGTACAGCCTGTGTCTTCCATTCCAAAAAATGTTTTTCCCATGACGGAAATCTACGGCATAGCCAGTCCAAAAGTTTTCCTGTCCATGCCGCAATTTTTGAAGAAAGTGTCAGCCCCATGAAAAATACAATAACTCCGATGGTAATCACACATCCCGTCCCCATAAATGCACCATATTTATGGCAGATTGCTCTTCCTCGCCCCGTCCTGCATAATACAAGGAATCCCAGAGTCCCTAACAGCATCACAGCCATCCTTTTTACCATGTACTGTATCATCGTCATCACGGTGGCGCTCCCCGTTTCCATTCCGTTTTTATGCAGATAGTGGATTTCCGCAATTCCTGAGCCATTTCCCAAGGTTATCATACGATAGAATTCGCACAGCAGAACAATGGCAATCCCCTTTTTAACCGGCAGCCGTGGAATGACAGCTCCCGCCATACAAGATACCGTCATTCCTTCCAATACATATGCTGCCGCAGACAACAGGATACAGATGCAGAATCCGGCAGTGGAAATCTGATGAATCCCTGCCAAAATCTCGCACAGTGAGTCCCAATAAAAAATCACTGCGATAAACAACATCAGGCAAATAAAAATTCTGACCCATAACTGCTTTTTTGCCGCTTTCCTATCCATATTTCTCAAGCACTCTTTCGGGATGCAGGCGTTTCTTCTGATGCAGCTTCCTTTCTCTTGCATGTACACTGCCAAAGCTCCTCTGCAGCCGGTGCCCACTGTTCTGCATATTCATGGCATTTTGCACACAGATGCTCTACCTTCTCCGGTGACTGCAGGTCTGTCGAGTTTGCGCCGGTTTCTTTTACGATCCGCTCCAGGATTTCCGGATTTTCCAACATTGGACAGGGACGTAAATGATTTTCATTGAACGGTTGGTTTTCCCGATACGCCATGAACAGCGGCTGTTTTAAGATTTCAAGCAGCGTATGCGTCCTGATGTTTGCATCGGAATAGTGGATAAACACGCAGGGTTCCGCATCTCCATTTGCATTGATGTGGAAATAATTTCTTCCCCCCGCAATGCATCCTCCTACAAATTCACCGTCATTCTGGAAATCCATTGTGAAAAGTCCTTTTCCGGTTGACATATTCCGAATGTCCCTGACACGCTGCTTCATATAAATACGCTGCTCGACAGTCGGCAGCAGTTCCACAGCCGCTTCATTTCCCACAGGCATATAATGAAAATAGAGAGCATAACGGCATCCTTTTTCTATTAATAAATCCACAAATTCATCACTGGTCACGGTTTCGATATTTTTAGAGGTATAGCAGATGGAAGTACCGAATAGAAGCCCGTTCTCTTTCATAAGCCGCATAGCTTCCATCACCTTTCCATAGACCCCCTGCCCGCGGCGGAGGTCATTTACAGCCTCGAAACCTTCCAGACTGATTGCCAGATACAGATTGCCGACACGTTTCATTTCCTCACAAAATACCCTGTCCACAAGCGTCCCGTTGGTATAAGCCAGGAAAGCACAGTCATCGTGCTTTTCACACAATTTTATGATATCCGCCTTGCGCACAAGCGGCTCACCCCCGGTAAACATGTAAAAATAGATTCCCAGCTTTTTCCCTTGTTGGATGACATCATCCAATTCCTCAACTGACAGATTCAGACGGTTTCCATACTCTGCCGCCCAACAGCCGGTGCAATGCAGATTACAGGCGCTGGTGGGGTCCATCAAAATCAGCCACGGCACATTGCACTGATGAATTTCCCTCATTTTCCGTATGGTCTTCGTCCCGTGGAAAAACGCCTCAAAACCAAGGTTCAGCGCTGTCGTCTTCAGCACATGCGGATCGGTTTCGGCAAGGATACGCCGGATATATTTGTTCAGCGTCCCCTCCTTATTACAGATTTTCTCCTTTGCTCGTGCATAATCAAAATCCAGGTTCGCCCCAGTCATGTATTTCTGCATCAAATCCATCATCCTGCTGACTTCCGGCTCCCATTCTTTGTCTTTGTTACGGATAGCAATATCAATTGCCTTGCTAAATGCAGCTCTTCCGGCTTTATGTGTCATTTCACTCATGTTCAGTCCTCCCCTTTGTAACCTATTGCCCGCCATCTGTATTTTGTAACCACCTGCAATACAGGTGATTACTTGCTTATGTATCCTCAATCTTTTTGAAGTTCATAATATAAATATAGACAAAATACGACAAATAAAAAATAGACATTTTCCCCCGGATGCCTTAAAATCAGACATCCAATATGGAATGTCTAAAAACTAGGCATATCAGGAAAAATGTCTATTTTCTTATTCTCAAAATTGCGGTCAAGATTCTACACTTCTGCGAATCACTTCCTCCAACATTCCTTTTTTCAGCTGGCAGATGCGGTAAAAATCTTTCTGGATATCATCCCGCATCCCTCCGTCCAGCCAGTCGAGGACAGCACCAAAGCATTCCCATTTATACTGGCGGACAATCACCCTTTTATCATCTTCTCCTATGGGATATTCTCCAAAAGTAGTATTGATATAAGTCTCTACCACATGTTCGCATACTCGCCATAAATATTGTTCAAATATATCCCGCTTTGTGGAATTGTAAAGATGTAATGCGGCGCGTCTGTTTTCCAACGCAAATGAAACGGCCAAATCCAAACACTCTTCAATGGAATCAACAGAAGGATGCTGCCTCACCATAATCTCTGCCTCTGCCAGAATAATCTCCTCGATCATGGAAGGAAGGTCCTGGTAATGATAATAAAAGGAATTCCGGTTAATCCCGCAATCCTCCACAATATCCTTGACTGTAATCTGGCTGACAGGGCGTTCATTCAAAAGCTTGATGAAAGAATTCCTGATGGCCTGTTTTGTAAATCCCGGCAAAGTCTGCACCTCCTATGTGAGTAATTTAGTTACAATAATGAAAGCATATACTTTTTTTAATCAATCTCATTCAAATTTCCCACTAATATCTTCTCTTCATTTCTTTCCATCCGAATTGGAAAATGCTGAAACGAAATCCGCTTTCCAAAATTCAGTCCAAAACGCCTTCCGTTCCATTCTTCCTCCATTGGAATCAAAGTTCTCCCTGTGCCTGTCCTTCTGGACGAAGGCATTGTCTTTGGATGCTTAAACTCTACTTTTTCAAAGGTGGTATACATAACCGTTTCCGAAATCTGAAGTTCCAACATTCCCGCAATCGCCTGGGCAATCAAATAACTGGCGCGGAATTTCCCCTTAATTTCATCCCACTTAGGCTTTCCCACACTGCCTTTCATTTCAATCAAGTGCAATTTCCATTTATTATCAGACTGGTGTTCAAAGATCATGTGGTCTACTCTTTTGTACATAGACAGCATCTTTCCTGTTTTAAAAAACAGAAAGTCCGTCTTTTTCGTGTCCACATTTGCAATACATAAATTATCACTGGATTTTAAATGTACTTTTAATTCACTTCTACCGGTCTCTTCGGATTCTTCCAAAATGATTTCCTGATTTTTAGTTTCTATAAATCTTGAAACCATCAATTCGTCTATAATAAAATCTCTTTTGTTCCTTTCCACGTTTCCTTACTCCTGAATTGTATACGATTCATCCATGATATTGTCAAGTGCGTCATTAAATGTGGGAATTGCGAAACCATGTTTTCCGCATACCAATTCTTCCACTTCTGTCATACCGTCAGAACCAGATTTTAACTGATACACCTTAATCTGCTCTGCGTTTAACAAATCTTGAGAAGTATACTTTAAATCCTGACATACTTCTACTGCATCTTCCCTTCCTGACAGACTGATCATATTATTGATATGCTGTAGTATGATATCGCTGTGAGTAGTAACCGTCATGTTTACCCCTGCATTCACCAATTGGCAGATAACCCGTCCCATCTTCTGTTGAAGCTGTGGATGCAGGCACATTTCGGGTTCTTCATAGAAGAGTTTTTTTAAATTTTCGTTATGTTTCAATATTAAAATCAATGGGGAAAGTTCTGTAACAACTGCAGAAACTGCTCTGAGCGGAATGCTGTTTTCTCTTCCTGCCGGAATATACGCTACTTCCTTGTTGGGTAAGGTGCTCATTTCGATAGTGCCCTCGGCCATGCCGCTTTCCAGATATTGTGTAATCGCATCAAACTCTTTTCGTCCTTTGCTGTCAAAGGTCAGGTCATTCATTACATCCAGGAATTGGTTAATCGGTCTTGTAAAAGGTGTCGGTTCGCTTCGTTCCATTCCTATGTTAAAGGCTGTATTTCTCCCTACTTTATTGATAATATCTTTTGTAAGCATAAAACCGGTTCTGGATGCTGGGAGGAAAACGCTGCTGTTAGTCTCACTGCTCTCATCCAGAAGGCCGATTCCTGTCACCAGATTAAAGAGCATACCTATGATTGAATATCCATGAGCAACACTTAGCTTTTCCCAACTGGACAGTGGCAAAGTAAATTTATATGCTCCCTCTATATTACTTTGTATTATTACGCAGTCCGTATCTACTTCCTGAGTCCTTTTGAAACTTAAAAAGACTTCTTCCAGTCTTTCCAGTTCTATTTCCATCTTTTCAATTTTAATATCCTGAGTATTAAAACTCCAACTAACCAAATTATTTTTATTATATTTAAGCCCTTCTTGTAAAATAGTCTGCAAGTCCATTGCAATCTCGCCAGCCGAAACTCTATTTACTTTTTCATAACAGGTGAACTCTATCTGCTTTTTTAGCCAATCCATTACTGCATACTTTTCTCTCGAATCCGGACTATATCGATAACCAATCAGCCCCTCCACACCGAAATTCTGAATCGCCCACAACAACGACATCAAATAACTCTTCCCGCTGTTATTATCTCCCACAAACAACGTAAGAGGAGCTGTCTCTATCTCAGCACTTTTTATTTTCCCATATTCTGATACCTTTAACTTCCAGTGCATTTTCTACGAACCACCTTCCTTTTGAACTATCGCAAAGCCACACCAGTCACCATATCAATTATTTCACAATATTTCTTCAATCTGCTATCAAATCACTTTAGACCTACTGATGATTATATCACAAGACGGAAATATGTAAAATATGCTGTTTTTAAAAAACCTTGAAAGCATCCCGCATCTTTTTACAAAAATAGTTGACAACCACTTTCTTATCGTATATACTGAGTATGTAATCTAGTTAGTCACTCAACTAACTAACTAGATTACCTAAACATTCTATCACAAATATACCCGTCCGACAGATAAGCGAGGTGATGAGCATTGCATATAAATCCTGACCTGGA
>CANOBT010000098.1 GCA_947564305.1 uncultured Lachnospiraceae bacterium
ATGATGACATAGCGGCCGACTTCCCCCTTTGCCACCTGGATATGATATTGTCTGCTTGCATCCTCTGAATAGTTCTTCACTGTCATACCTCCTTCTCTGCTATAACAACACAAACTTCTTTTGTCATATTCTATCAAATTTGTTACACATGGGTCAAGCGGGCGTGCTTGCACGCACATTTGACCCACAAATTCAGTATGAAAGTTTACTTTCATACTGACATATCTGCTTCAACCGATTTTGCCGCTAAATCACTTCTTTTCAAACAAAATGGCCCCCACTTCCAAAGTCTGCCATGAAAAATATTCTTTTCCGTCTTTTATTCCCTCCTGATACGTCACCTGGAAATGGTTCATAACCAATTCTCTTCCATCCTCCAGGAAAATTCGGTTGTAAGGCTTTGCAGCATCACTCATTTCCTCCTTATAGGCATTGGGATGCTCCTTTTCATAATCAATACAGCGCTGTGCAAAATCCTGCAGGTCTACGGACAACGTTTCCCCTGTTCCCCTCTCAACAAACCTGAAGTTTGAAAAATCTACCTCTATCCCATTCCCGCCTGTTTCATCATAGCAGTCATCCTGATTCAACATAGACATTCTTTGATACCTTCCGATATCCAACTCTCCCACCATCTGACAGCAGTGGACATAATGGGTATCATATTGCGTCAGTCCAATCTCATCTCCATGCTGTTCCGCCATTTTTTCCACCTGCTCAATACTTGAGATATCATACTCTGCAGCCTTATCCTTCGTCTCTTCCTGCTTTGACAGATATTTCCATGCGCCTGCCAGACGTTCATACTCCAAATCTGACAATTCCTGGTCTGCCATGGCTGCCTGGTAATATTTTTTCAAATAGAAGGACTGCCAGGAGTTGGAAAGACTGTACATATTGACTCCAGGAGCAAACACAGAAATTGCAGCAAGCAGGCAGAAAAACGGTATCATTTTTTCGCGCTTTCCTTTGGAAAAATGCCAGATGAAAAGCGTTCCGATTTCAAATATGATCAGCATCATGCCCAGATAGCGGTTCGTAGTCATCCCATACTGTCCAATCCTGACTCCCATGGAATACACCTGAAGGCAGATCAATGGCGCAAAAATATACGGCATAATCGAAATCAGGCGGGAATAAAAGTTCTCATCCTGACATCCGCCCGCCATAAGCCAAATCGGCATTCCACAGACAAACAACGCGGACAGGATGGAAAATATCTCGTTAGAAGGCATCTCCCATAAAATTAAAATCTTCATAATATAGAGATATACGATTACTGCTGCACAGATTGTAAGGCCTGTAAGCACATACTTTACGATCATGAATGAAAACGAACCAGGCTCGCTTCTCATATCGTTCAATGCCGCAATACAGTTCGGAATCAAATATCCCCCCATTACAAGGATGTAGCCGGCAGAATCCAGATAAAATCCGCTGCCTTCCAGGAACAAAACACTAAAAATCCCGAATACGATTGTAACACCTATTGTCAGAATCACATATACGATAAAAGTTTTAAATAAATTTGAGAAAACCCTCAGCGCATACTTTTCAAACTGCATTCCCGTCTTTTTAAAACAGAAGTAAACGGTTGCAGCAAGCAAGAGCGGAACATAACCGGCCATGAACCGACTTGCCATCCGGGACAGAAAAGCACCTGAAATTCCTGCAATCTCTACCGTCTCATCCAGTCCAAAACAAAAAGTCAAAAATCCCGCTGCAAATGCAGCCCCCAGTAACCCAAATAGCTTTGCAGTCCTGTTCTCACTGAAGCAGGTTTCCACCAATACCGAAGCGGTACAAAAAAGCATCAACACTTCGGAAACCACATTCTCATACATAAAGATGGATATCTCATACTCATAAGGTATCATGGAGGAGATAGTCCCATAAATAGTAAGCAGCAGAATCCCGATGAGCGTGATCCTATAATCTGCAAAGGATGTTTTTAGCTTTAAGAAAAATTTCTGTATTTGTTCCTGCGGGCTTCTCATATCATCATTTCCTTTTTATTTTTCTAAAGTACCCCCGAACACTCTGCATGCCGGGGGTATCTCCTTTTTGTCCATTCATTTTCAACGGTTCTCAGTTTGCCTATGATGCTGCTTATCTCAGCACATCACCACAATTTTCCCTGGTGTGGTCTGAGGCGGAATGCTTCTGGTCGTAGCAGTATAGTAAACCAGAAGGGTTCGTCCGCCAAGATTACAGGAAAATCTCTGTCCATTGATGGTCTGTATTCTGGTATTTCCTGCAATGTTTAATTGCAGGGAATTGTCTTCAGCAAGCAGAGTTCCGTTAAAATGCCTCAATATAATCTGCTCGTTTCTTCCGAGTACAGTCACCATCCATGCCTGATACTGGGGTGGAAAAATCATGGGTATCGGCATGCTGCTGTCATAGAATGCAGCTACTCGCATTCCCGGACGAAGTTGTCTGCTGTCAATCACATGCGTCTCCGGAGAAATCGTAAAATTCACGACTCCATCTTCCACACGGAGTGTAATCATCCGGTTACAGCAATCACTGTCTGTCATATTCAAGATTGTACCGATGATTGGCACCAAATTTTCATATTGCATAAGAGCACCATTTGTAGCTATAAAAATAGCTGCTGCCTTTTCCTTTTATTTTCTTTTTAAATTATGTCAGCATTACAAAAATGGTTCTCTTCAGGACTTTATCCGATAATTTATAACTCCACTTCATTCAGATAAGGATTCTTCACTTCATGGAACCGTTCTTCCTCTACAGCTTCTGCAATCGCCGGGTCAATCGGCATTTTACCCAGTACAGGAACTTCAAGCTCTCTGGCAATCTCTTCGATATGGCTCTCACCGAATACCTTCAATTCCTTCCCGCAATCCGGACATTTCACATAACTATAGTTCTCCACAATGCCCAGCACAGGAATATTCATCTGTTTTGCCATATTGTATGCCTTTTTCACGATCATCTGCACCAGGTCCTGGGGAGAGGTTACGATCACTACCCCATCCACCGGAAGGGACTGGAATACAGTAAGCGGTACATCTCCTGTTCCCGGCGGCATATCCACAAGCAGATAATCCAGATCATCCCAAATAACATCCGTCCAAAACTGAGTAACCACGCCTGCGATGATAGGGCCGCGCCAGATAACCGGTGCATCCTCTTCCTCCAGGAGCAGGTTCACGGACATAATTCTTGTTCCGTCTTTTGCGATACATGGGAAGATGCCTTCTTCACTTGCTTTCGCCTTTTCATGAATCCCATACATCTTCGGAATGGAGGGGCCTGTGATATCAGCATCCAGAATTCCCACATTATAACCCTTCTCCTTCATCATACGCGCAAGGGATGCCGTCACCAATGACTTTCCGACACCACCCTTTCCACTGATTACACCAATCACTTTTTTTACGTTGGAATATGCGTTAGCCGGAGCCCTCAAATCTTGTTTTTGACTCTCACAATTCCCTGCATGTTCGCATCCTGCACAGGATTCCTCTGTACATCCGCTGGTATTTACTTGTTCTGCCATATACTTTTACCTGCACTTTCTTTTATTTTTCATTTTTTTATACTTAATTGAACATTAGCAGTTCAATAAGCATAGATCCACAAAAACATGTAGAACCTGTCCCTTATTATAACAGAAATTTTGTATATGGACACCTCTTTCACAAAAGTTTATTGCAAAAGTTAGAATATACACTACGATTCACTGGTAAAATTCCACAGCTTTCAGCACCACACTGCCGCTGACTGTCTCGATTTTTATGACAATACGTTCACCTGTCCCAGTCTTTCCGACCTGCACCTCTGCAATTTCATTAGAAACCGGAACACTTCCTTCAAAAAGAATGTTTTCTCCTTCTGAAACACGGATTTTATTTTCCCCCTTAGCCAAAGCATGTAATCTCACCATAACAGGCTCCTCTACCTCACGCACCGTATAACTTGCTGTATCGCCTTCATCCAATTGAAGCCAGATATGGGTCCAGTCACCGTATTTCTCCGGATGCGGATTCATCATAGCAAGACCGCCCAGATCATTTGGAGCATATCCGGGTTCATAGATGAAATGCATCCTGTCCTCCCTGCGATAACCGCAGAAAAGCGCATAAGGCCATGTCCCATTGTGCTCTCCGTCCACATCGTATCCACTGGCTGGCACAAAAATTCCAGGACGGCGCAGCATAGCTGCCACACGATCCTTCTGCTCTTTACAATTCTCCAGTTTAATATTTTCCAGTAATTCATCAAAAATATGGATTGCCTTTTCATAGCCGGGCTTGCCGGTCCCCTTCGCACAATAATCTGTAATCTGTTTCCAGCCCTCCTCATCCGGCCCCTGAAATGCATAGCTGTATCCCGCATCTACGCCCTCCAAAGCCTTGCTGCACCAGATATTATAACTGATGTGATACTCCATCATCATTTCAAAGGCAGTTGCCATCCATGCATTCCCCGCTGCTGGGTTTGCAGGACTGCTTCCTCCCGTCTCTCCCATCCATACCGGGACGTTCCACTGCGCTCTTTTTTCCAGAATCGGCCCAAACAGCGCTAAATCAGGAAATGTCTCATAGCAGTGGACACAGATTGCCCAGTTATGATATTCCGGGTCATAATCATGGTCAAAAATATCCAACCGCCCCGCAAAACGATTGCCTTGGATGAACAGAATATGATTTTTGTCCTCTTCGCGAATCACCTGAATCAGACGGTCATAAAATGCCTTCAGTTCCGGTATCAGATAATCAAATTCCGGCAGGGCAATAGGTTCATTCAGCAAATCATAACCAGCAATAATCCAACGGTCTGCAAAACGTCTAGCCAACTCCTGCCAGAGACGAATAGTACGCTCTGCACCCTCTTCATCCAGGAAAAGGTGGGGCTGGTTATCCACTCCATTGTCGCAGGAAACCGCACTCTGTCCTGCACATGCCGCATGCATGTCAAGAATCACATAGAGTCCATACTGCTCACAAAGATCAAGATAATGCTCCAATAACTGAAAATGTTCTTCAATAAAATGATACCCTGGTTCCTCTTTAAGAAGCAGACGGGCATCGAGAGGAAAACGAACCGAATTAAATCCCTGTTCTTTCATCTTCTTAATATCCGCCTCGGCAAAATAATTGTCCACCCACTGATTCCAGAATTTCTTTTGATACTCCGAGCCGCACAATTCCGTTACAAACTGGTCCATGGTACGTCCGCGGTCGAATTCACAGGATCTAGCAAATCTTCCCATGACTCCGCCAAACGGAGCGCCTCCAAACAAGAACCCTTCCGGATTCAGCCAGTTTGCAACGCCGAGTCCCCGCAGCAATACTTCCTGACCTTTCTCATTTGTAAAAATCTGTCCGCTAGATTTCAGCCATCCATCTACGGTTTGAAACATACTCTATCCACTCCTTTTCTCTTTGTACTGTAATATCAGAATATCATTTAATTAAAAAGCAGACCAGACCAGAAGTGAATTTTCATAAAAATAATCGGAAACATAATAAATATTATCGTATAATAGATTCTCAAAATATAAAAGGCTTTCCAGAAAACCGGAAAGCCTTTCCCCGTCATTACTCAACGGTGATGATTTCTTTTTTGTTGTATGAGCCGCAAGCCTTACATACTCTGTGAGGCATCATAAGCTCTCCGCACTTGCTGCACTTTACCAGATTCGGAGCGCTCATCTTCCAGTTAGCTCTTCTTTTATCTCTTCTTGCTTTTGAAGATTTATTCTTTGGACAGATAGACATCGGTTACACCTCCTTAAACTCCTTGTAACTATCCAGAACGACAGATAAAAATCCCCTTCACTGTGTAGACTGTCCACAGTTGATATCACTGCTGTCCTGAACGCTTATAGATTCTTAAATAACTCACGGACAATTGACATCCTTGGGTCAAGCCCTGTGTCTTCACAGTCACAGTTCCCTTTATTCAGGTTCTGACCACAGATGTTGCAGATGCCCTTACAATCTTCCTTGCAAAGAACTTTTGTCGGCCATCCTGTCAATATCTCGTGAAAAAGCATGTCATCCACGTCAAGATGGTATCCGTCAATAAAGCCGGACTCCTCGAATCCTTCTTTTAATTCTGCATCGGAACACCCCAAATCTACATATCTTGTGACATGTAGTGGAAATTCATACTCCACACTCTCCAGGCAACGGTCACACGGAATCTGAATTACCATATCCGTATCCACCTTAATCTCCAATTCCTTGCCCTTCAAATGTGTAACAGCCACATGAACCGGTTCTTTACGAAGCACCGGATATACCCCAGACTTCAGCCGGACAGATTCCATATCCGGCAGCACAGTCACGTCTACGGGCTTATGCTGTTCTGACAATACATCTGACAGGTTTATCAACATCGCTGTTACTCCTATTCATACCTAAATCATTATATCACGAGAAATCTGTTTGTCAACCAAAAAATAACTTATCTGGCTTTTATTTTACAAGCGCTACTGTCTCTCTTGCGATTGCCAGCTCTTCATTCGTCGGAACGACCAAAACTTTTACCTTAGAATCCGGAGTAGAGATAATCACTTCTTCGCCGCGTTTTGCATTGGCTTCTTTATCAATCTCAATGCCAAGATACTGAAGATATCCGCAGATTCTCTCACGCATTGCTCCGTCATTTTCACCGATACCTGCGGTAAATACGATATTGTCCACACCATTCATAGCCGCTGCATAAGAACCAACGTATTTTGCCACTCTATAACCAAATACTTCCAGGGCAATCTGTGCAGGCTTTTTGCCTTCTTCCGCTGCTGCACACAAATCACGGAAATCACTGGATACGCCGTCAGACAGTCCATATACTCCCGACTCCTTGTTGAGCATCTTCATCAGACCTGCAACATCTAATCCTTCTTTCTTTGCAATGAATTCCAGAATCGCAGGATCAATATCACCGGAACGTGTTCCCATTACAAGACCTTCCAGTGGAGTCAGACCCATGGATGTATCTACTGACTTGCCATTCAATACCGCACAGATGCTGGCGCCGTTTCCAAGATGGCACACGATCGTCTTCGTTGCATCATAAGGAACTCCAACAATCTCTGCTACTCTCTTGGATACGAAGCTGTGGCTTGTCCCGTGGAAGCCGTATCGTCTTACTTTATATTTGTCATAGTATGCATAAGGCAGACCATACATATATGCCTTCTCCGGCATTGTCTGATGGAATGCGGTGTCAAATACACCTACCATCGGAGTGCCAGGCATCAGCTTCTCGCAGGCATTGATTCCGATTAAGTTTGCCGGGTTGTGCAGCGGTGCAAGGTCATTACACTCTTCTACTGCTTTCTTCATATCCTCTGTAATAATGGCTGAAGATGCGAATTTCTCCCCGCCATGTACCACACGATGTCCGACTGCCCCAATCTCGTCCAGGCTCTTTACAACACCATTTTCCGGGTCAGTCAAAGCATCAATAACAAACTGGATTGCCTCTGTATGAGTTGGCATTGCTTTGTCAGATTTTACTTTTTCACCGCCTGCCGGCTGATAGGTCAGGCTTCCGTCTATACCGATTCTCTCGCAAAGTCCTTTTGCTAAAACTTCCTCGGAATCAGAATTAATCAACTGGAATTTTAAAGAAGAGCTTCCACAGTTTATAACTAATACATTCATTTCTTCATGTTCCTCCTGATATTATTTATCCACATTCTTAACCCTGTGCCTGTACGGCTGTGATTGCAACAACACCCTCGATATCTTCTGCGCTGCATCCACGGGACAGGTCATTGACCGGAGCGGCAATCCCCTGGGTAAGAGGTCCATAAGCCTCTGCTTTTGCCAGTCTCTGTGCCAGTTTGTATCCGATATTTCCTGCATCCAAATCCGGGAAAATCAATACGTTAGCATGTCCAGCTACCGGACTTCCTGGTGCCTTGGATTCTCCCACAGAAGGAACGATTGCTGCGTCAAGCTGCAGTTCTCCGTCCAACTTCAATTCCGGTGCCAGCTCTTTCGCAATCCTGGTTGCTTCCACGACTTTGTCTACATCCGCATGCTTTGCACTTCCCTTTGTGGAATGAGAAAGCATTGCTACAACAGGCTCTTTTCCTGTCAGAACACGGAAAGATTCTGCGGAAGATACTGCAATGTTCGCCAGCTTTTCCGGGTCAGGATTCTGCTCCAGACCGGAATCTCCGAAAATAAATGTTCCGTCTGCACCCATATCACAATCAGGAACAACAATCACGAAAAATGCGGAAACCAGTTTTGTGCCTGGTTTTGTCTTCAAAATCTGCAGGCAAGGACGCAGTGTATCTGCTGTAGAATGGCATGCACCTGATACCATACCGTCAGCATCGCCCATCTTCACCATCATAACACCATAGTATAAATAGTTGTTGAGCAGAAGGTCTTTTGCCTGTTCTTCGGTCATACCCTTTTTCTGACGTAATTCTACCAGCTTAGCGATATAACTCTCTGTCTTATCGCTGGTTGCAGGGTCTACAATCGTTGCTCCGGAAATATCGTATCCGGCTCCCACTTTCTCAATCTGCTCTTTGCTTCCTACCAGGATCAGCTTTGCTGTGCCTTCCTTCAAAACTGCTTCAGCAGCCTTGTAAGTTCTCTCGTCTTCTGTCTCCGGAAGCACGATCGTCTTGATGTCTGTTTTTGCTCTTGCTTTGATTTCATCAATAAATCCCATAATTAGTAGCCACCTTTCATTTTTCTACTTATAATTATAACGCAAACGTTTTTTGTATACAAGATATTTCCATGTCTATTTTTAAGAACAATTCGAGAGTTTTTCGGATTTCGGGTATATTTCAGATGAAAATCATTCTACCTCTTGCGGGGACAAAGTACCAAGAAAAACTTTTCCCTGTTCATCAGACACGTTGCCAAAGTGAATCACAGCGTTATCCTGCTTCCGCCTGGCTGTTAAAAGCAGTCTGCCCTTTCCCGCTTCCATCATACATGTCAGCGTTTTTTGCTCCCCGCTTTGCCATCCTTTCATCTGACATTCCAATACTCTGGAAAAACATCTGCCTTTTTCATCTGCGAATTCCAGACATATTTCCGCATCCTGGTAGTATCCCGCAAATCCCACATTCTCAATTACAATCTCAATGAAATACATCTGCTCCTTTTTTCTCAGTGAAACATAAACATCTTTTATGAGAAATCGATATCCCAGATGCGCGCCTACATAATCATATACGCTTTTCCCTGCCCATACGCCGTTTTCCGGACAATCCCATTCCTTCCATATATTCAATATTCTTGTATCATAGGCTCTGTTTAAATATGTAATCTGCATTTTACGCAGACATTCCAATACTTTTGCAGGCGTTAGTTCCTGAATATACACCGGACTATATACGGCCTCACCGCCATTTGGAGCACGCCTGCCGATTTCTTTCTCAAATGATAATTCATCCTCTCTTTTCCATGGCGCCCCCCATCCCACAGACTTTCTGCTCTCTGTACCAAAGGTTCCCAGATGACTTTCCGAAGCCAGGATTCCATCATCAAAAATCCCCATATCGTCCGCACAAACATCCTGCTTTCCCTTCTGTTCTTCATGTAATATCCGCCAAAACAGGGGCCGCCTGACTGCAAGATAAGTCTGCTCCCCCTTATTACGGCGCAGGATTTCTGTCATCTGCTGCAGATAATCCTCCTCTAAAAATCTGGACGAATGCATTTCTCCCCAATTGCCTACCAGCATTCCCTGAAAGACAAAAATAGACTCCGAAAACCGCTTCATGACACTTTCCAACTGTTCCAGATGCGATTTTACCTGCGAAAAACAGCCCGGCTCCCTCAGCAGCGCTTTTCCTTCGTGATCATAGACCACCCGAACAATACAATCATAAGACCTCTCTGAAAAAAAGGCAAGGATACGGCTAATCCGCTCCAAAACCTCCGAATCCATATCCCTGTCTCGAAAATGTCCAATATCAATCAGCAGAAGGACCAGCGTGTCCTTCGGATGCAGACACCAACGCAATTCTTCAAAATCCGGTTCCTGTTCCGCCAGAAATGTATGTATCTGGTACCAGCCTCGAGCCGGATTCAAAAGTTCTTCCGTAGATTCTCTTAGTTTATCAGCCTGAAAACAGGGATTTTGCTTCTTTCTTCTATACTTGTTCATTCTTGTCCACATTGGATAGCGCCTTCCCTCAAGTATTTCTTTTCCATCTAATAAATACAGAAAACGGCAGCATTCTATATAATTGCATAACGTGCTCCCGCTCTTTTGCCATACCAGTAGGTTCCAACAAGCGTGGCTGCAGCAAGTCGTTCTTTTCACATTCAAAATAATTCATGCCCTCACAAACCTGAGACCAAATATCCTTTGCCTTATCCGTATGTAGAATAATCAGCGACGTTCCCATACCGTCATCCATATTCGGCCTGACTCTGTCAATTCCCCAGAAATCTCCAATCGTAAAATCACTGTCCCGCTCCACCGTACAATACTTACAGCGATAACAAGATGGGCGCAATATTTTATTTCTAAAATACATTCTGCAGAACCGATCTGCATAGAGGGAACCCACATATTCCCTGCCGCTTATCACATAAGTACATGTCTGTCCATTATCCTGTGCCCTCTTATCTCGAAAAGAAAAATCTGTCATTTTTCCATGATTTTTTCGTTCCAGATATTTTACATAGTCATGCCAGATTCCTGGTGAGGGAACCCCGTAACATACCAAATCTACAATGATCAGCTTCTCATACTCCTGTCCCAAAAATAATCTGAGCGCATGTGCCTGACAAGGGGTACCGCAAAACAGTACCCACCGTTCTTCCTTCAAAGACTGCTCCACACTGAGGAATATCCCCTGGGTCCTGCTCTGCACATATTTTGTTCTTTTGATGATTTCCAACTGTCTTAAATCGCTGATTCTTTGATGTACTACTTCCATCTGCTCGCTATAGCCCGCACCATAAACCACACCCTTCCTACTCAGGATATCTTCCGCCAGAATTGAAAATGTACCGCCGGAAGATGAGGAATGCCTGATTTTATCAGCCTTAGCCTGCGCCCCCATATATTGATTCTTACATGTTCCATGAAAGTCATTTTTCACAGGGCAGACGGTTTCACATTTACCGCACCGGACACATAAGGAACTGTCAACATGAGGATAATCAAAGCCTTCCTTATCCCGAAGCATGCGGATAGCCTGCGCCTGGCACTTATCCGCACATGCCCCGCAGCCGCAACACTCCTCTTTTTTCGAATACAATTCCATAATCTGTTCCTTTCCATCCTGGTCAATGAAACACACGATTCCATACGTCCCAAAATATTTTTGTCAGCATCGTTTTTGTCATCCCCCCGTATCTAAGTATTCTACACAGGGCAATTGCTTCCTGTCTTGTACGTCCATACTTCTTAGAAATCATATATCGGCGCCTTGCCTTCCAAAGTTCAATACGCCTACGTGATTTTTTGTCATGAATACCACATATTTCTGCAATGTCATCCACCAGTCCTTCATAATACTGATACTTTTTCTGTTCTTCTGCCTGAGTTAGATTCGTCCTGGAATGACTGCCCTCCCTTACACATACACCATACAGTGGTTCACGAATTGTCGGGCATTTATAGAGAAACATATAAGGCAACAGCATCTGAAAATTCTGTCCTACAGGATATTCTGGTATATGACGGTCTTGATATATCTCAAAAAAACGCTCTGACTTTAGCATATAACATCCGCAGCAGACGAACGTCTTCACTTCCAAAATATCCCAGAACAAATCTTCCTTTGACAGCTCTCCAATCTGTTCCTCTGCCTTGCACCTTTCCCCTGTTACATGATCGAAATAATAGGATAAAGAACGAACGCACTGATACTGCGGATGCTTCCTTAAAAATTCCACTCTCTTTTCTACGGATTCCGGCTCCAGGATATCATCACTGTCTGGCCAAATCAGATATTCCCCGGTCACCAAGGGCAATCCTTGATTGATTGCCGCAGAAGCATTCTTGTGGTTGGTCTGTATGATACGATAATCATAACCTTTTTTGGAAAACCTCTCCTGGTATCCTTCCGCAATCCTAATTGTCTGGTCTGTTGAACCATCGTCAACCAGTATCATCTCCATCTTCGGATATGTCTGGTTTAATACTGAATCCAACATACGTGACAAATGCGATTCGCCGTTAAATACCGGAGTGACGATGGAAACCAAACCTTCCGCAAATTCATATTTTTCTTTGTACATTTTGTACCACCACATTTAGCATTTTGCATAAAATTTAAACACAGAGTATGTCTACTTTATCGCTGAATTTAGGAAACTCACATAATCAAAATCGTCCAGATATCGACGTTTTAAAAACTGATCTTTAAAATCTAATATCATTCCTAATTCTTCTTTTTCTTCAAAACCTTTTATACAATATGCTGATTCTATTTCTGGATACTCTACATGAGTTAGGATGACCTTGTTTTTATAAGGAAGCTTATCAAAATGTTGAATCGTTTCGTAAGTACAACCGTCCCGTTCTGAACCAATCAAAAAAAGATTATCCCAGTTTATCCGCTTTTTTCTTTCTTCCCACTTCAAAACGCCTTCTTCAAAAGTCTTATAATGTACAAAATTTATTTTTATGTCTCCCAGCAACCCCACCGGATATCCATTTTCTCTCTCCACCTCTACAATCTCTTTTTCCATATACCACTTTAAATTCTCTGCCAATCTAACAAAGTTGTTCATATCCATAGCCAAATTGATGGTTGGTGAAAGAAACGGCAAGCCCAAATCATAATAAATCATTGTTCCAACACAATTGGAAGCTATAATAGAAAAATCAAAGTTTTTTAACTGTTGACACTTTTTTCTTTTATATAAAGCCCATTCTATTCCTTTCATTTTTTCAATGATTGTCTGCATGTCTCTTACCATCACTTTCTACTGCTGCTCCATCTCTTCAAACAGAAGCAATCATATATCCGCTAAATGTTCTATCAAATATCCTATGGATAATTGAACATTTTTCGTTGTTTTGTTTATTACTTCTTCCCAATCTATCCAGGAATCAATTTGTCCTTCTTCTCCATCGTGCCACAGCCTGTTTTCAAGGCCATGAAGCTGTAAAATATTATAGAGCCTTGCGCTGCGGCTGCTATGAGGAAATACGATAAACTTTTTCTGATAAATGATACTAAATGCCACGGCATGAAAAGAGTTGGTCACAATATACTCCGCTTTATGGATATACCCCAGAAATTCTGATGGCCCTGCCGTATAATCTATCAAAAAATCCGGAGTAATATTATCGGTATTAAACTTTAATTCTACCACACGCAACCCTTTATCCTGCGATAATTTTATAGCATAATCTACTAGTTTACTATTGAATTCCGTAGCATATACTAAAATATATCTCTCGATATCCGGTTGATTTTCTATCTTTATCCATTCTTTTTTTTTCAACAAAAATACCGGATCTAAGACATTCTCTACATCCCCTTTAAAGAATTTTTTTATATAAGGAATCACAGCGCCTTCCCGAACCGAAATCGCATCGACATGGGAGAGTAGTTCGGAAAAACTTTTATCATATGTATTATCTAATGCTTCTCCTCCGAGACTTGCTCCATAGGCAATCACTTTTCTTTTCTTCCGGCTTTCAAATGCACCAAAATACACATTCCTCAATCCAACGGTAATATCAGGATTCCAAATCTGATCGCTCCCCACTATATAATATTGATATGATAACCTCTTGAATTGACCTGGAAGCACAATTTTTCTTTGCTTTCCTTCAATCAAATACTTCTTTCTGAAATGGCTCATATTATATCTTGCTTTAAAAAAACTCCCTTTCATACATAAATGATCTCGCCATCCATGCATTGCGTTTAGGAAGCACCCTAAAGCCCCTCCCACTGGTATATAGGGAATCCACCAGTGCCTTCCAGTTAAAAAAAGGGGTTCATATCTTATAATATCCGCATCTATGCCGTGATTACATAAATAGCTTTTTAGGCCATATGCCTGCAGCATTGCCCCAAAATTATCCGAGCAATGAAATGTTATAATTCCAACTTCAGCCTTGACCCTCATCTCTTTCCTTTCCGAATTCTACATCCGATCGTACTCTTCAAAAATTTTCCCTTTAATGTCTTATATACTTTGGATAATAAGCACAGTATCCTGTGAATACAACAATAAAGAGGGTAACAATACAATATCAAAAAAAATCTAACTCTTTTCGCCAAAGCACTCTGGAAATATATATCTAATTTTTTTTCATTATCTGCCAATTGTTCAACATATCTTAACAATGTTAGGTCATGAATCTGTTTACTTTTTATATACCACTCTGATATACAGTTAATAATATAATTCTCTCTGCAAATTGCATTTCGTATCCTACCTGCTTCTTTTTCCTGATCACATATATACCTTTCACATGCATAGGAACTCTGACATGCTTTCACAGAATATACTTTACTGAGACTATCCTCATGTTGCCTGTAATAATACCAATTCTGATGCAGCACAGCAGCATCCGCACCATTCTTCAAAATCTGATAAATAAATTTCGTATCTTCTCCATTCTGTAACGTCTCATCAAAGCAGATATCCTGTATTGCATTACGTAAAATCAATTTACCACCCAATGCAAAAAATTCTTTAATGACCCCATACAAAAAATAGTCCAATGCCTTAGTATTATCACAATATGTATATAATTCCGTGGTATTCCTGTCAGCCGTGACAATTGACTGTGGCTCGAAATCGCTTTCTTTTGCATATCCAAAAGGCATCCCGCATTTCATATCTTTTCGGAACTGCCAGACTTCTTCCGATAAGGTATAGTGAAATCGACAGATAGAAATCTGTGAATGCGTTTTTTTCATCAGGCCGTGCAACCATTCCAACAGTTGAAAATGAATCCTGTCATCACTATCTACAAAAAAAAGATATTTTCCTTTGGCCTTCTTCAGCCCTGTATTTCTTGCTGCCGATACTCCTCTATGTTCTTGCAATAGAAAAATGATTCTTTTATCTGTTTTACTCAGCTCTAAACAAATATTCTGGCTGTCATCTGTCGAACCATCATCAATTAGAATCAACTCAAAATTTGTATAGCTCTGCTGAAGTATAGACTTTATACAACCATATAGATATTGTCCGGAATTATATATCGGAACAATAACTGATATCAACTCTTTCATAAATACCTCTTTTGCTCAACTTATCACAACTGCAATTTTAATCTAAATAGTAAAATAATTTTGTATATAACAATATGATATAAAAACAACGGTGTCTTAGGAAAAATATATAAACTCTCTCTAAAAATGACATCCCATCACAAGAATAAATGACAGAGTTTTGATCATATCTTAAGTTCTCTTTTAAAAACCTAGCTGACCTGCGGATGGAATGATGAAACTTCATTTCCTGATGAAGAACACTTACCAGACATCGAAATTCTAACATACCAATCAGCTTGTCTATACCAACATCTTCAAGTTCTCCCAGATGTATCCGAAGGTATTGTATAAACTCATAATCATTTTTCAATAAATCCGCATGATATCTTTTCTGATTTGAGCTTGCGCTCAATTGATTATAAAAATACATTGCAGAATCTGAAAAATATATTTTATCCGCAAAATACATACACTCATAAGCACATGCGGTATCTTCATGACGAAACAAGGATTTGTTTCTACAATAATGTTTTTCCAATAACTTTTTGACAATTATTTTATTCCAGAGAGTTCCTAAATCAATTCTCGCTTGCTTTTTACTTCCCGTCTGACAAGCCAACCGGGGATATATTTCTTTTTTTAATCTTTCTTTATCATACATTCCTTGTTTAAGGTGAAAACTCTTTTTTTCATACTTATCGTTTTCTCCAACACTCACATAGGCAAACGCAAAAATATCGGGCGGTTCCTTTCCTGTCAGAACCTGACTTGCTTCTTCCAGAAGCCCGGCAGCAATCCAGTCATCTCCATCAACATAATAGATATATTTTCCTTTTGCACTAAAAAGTCCTGCATTACGCGCGGCAACAACCCCTTCATGTTCTCTATGCATCACTCGCACACGTTCGTCTTCGGCAGCAAACTGATTGCAAATTTGAGAAGAACTGTCTGTAGATCCGTCATCTACCAAAATAAGTTCAAAATGTGCATAAGATTGTGCCAAAATACTCTTAACGCATCTGACTAAATCTTTCTCGTTATTATAAACCGGTATGATAATTGAAAATAAAAGAGTATTCTCGATAATCGTATTCATTACAAATCCAGCCCCGCCTTTCACAAGCTTTCATTCTATTTAATTTGTACAAATGCTTTATTTTCTATTTTATATACCATATCGCATTCTTCTGTCAGACTCATATGGTGCGTTACAATCAGCAATGTCTTATCTGCTTTCACTTGCCGTATAGAATCCATGACAGCCTTTTCCTTATCCATATCCAATGCTGCCGTCGCTTCATCCATGACCAGAAGCTGAAAATCCTTATACAACGCTCTTGCCAACGCAATCCGCTGCCGCTGGCCTCCGGAAATAGTGACCCCATTCTCACCAACCAATGTATGGATTCCTTCCGGCATCTCAGAAACATCTTCCCATATTTGCGCACATTTTAGACATTCTATTACTCGTTCATCATCAATTTGCGACTGTTCAGTCAGAAGTGTCACATTATTTCGGACCGTCTCGCCATTCATATATATAATTTGAGGAATATAACTTACAATATCCCCGATTTCACCTTTACAAATACCGTCTGAATCAGTTTGAGTAACCAAGTTATAATCATCATACAAAATTTCTCCGCTTTGTGGTTTCAGAAGTCCTAAGATTAAAGAAAGAAACGTTGTTTTTCCAACACCCGACTCTCCAATTACCGCGACAGAATGTCCTGCCGGAATACTGATAGAGGCATTTTCTAATATTTTTTTATTCTCATCATATCCAAACGTTAAATTGTTGATATACAGCCCCTTTTGTAATGTTACTTTTTTCTGTCTGATACTTTTAGAGTGTTTTTCTTCCCTCTTCAACTCTTCATACCTATCAAGACATTCTTTCAACATTTCATAAGATTTTTTGGAAAATTCTATACTATTGATTTCATTTGCAACATTATATTCTATTGATACCAGTCTGCCTAATATGGAAGCATAAACTGTAATCGGGATAAATGCAGATATATCAACCCTCGACAAAAAAAGTGTGATAAATATGATTACCATAGTTGCTTTTGTCCACAAATTCATAAGTACCGTAATAAAATTTGTCTGAAATCCATATTCGCTTTGTGTCTGCGCATACTTCAAACTTGCGTTGTGATATCGTTCCATGATTGGTGTTATACGATGGCTCATCTTCATTTCAGCATAAATACCATATCCAAGACTAATCTGCGAATTTGCTTTAATCCCATATCTTCTGCATTTGTCACCATAATCTCTTATTTTCATGCGGTATAAAAATAAAATACCTGCCATAAATACTACCAATATGATACTGATTATCACTCCGAATATTTTAACAGAGAGAAACAAAATTGCCGTATATCCTATCATCGTAAAAATATTGTTACAAAGTTCCGCAAGGATTAAAATAATATTTATACTGCTTACAGTATCATTTCGTATAACAGCCAATGCCTGCATCACACTCTTTTGATTATGATGTTCAAGATCCTCCTTTGCAAATAATTCAAATATTTTCATAGACAGATTGTGCGCTCCATAATACAAAAAATGATTAGACAGCCTGCATCTATATAATTCGATTACAATTTCCGAAAAAAAGATAAGAATCAAAGCAGCCGCCTGAAATACTCCCTCTGAATCGTCCCTTCCTGAACTTGCGTTTATAAGATAAAGCATCACAAAGAAACTGAAGATATCAATAGCTCCTCTAAAAAATCCGCTTATTGCAAATTTTTTCCATTCTTTCCTTTCTTCGTCCTCTAACATTCCGTTCAAATAGATAAATGTTTTTACCAATGTAGTTTCCTCTTACTTCCATCTTTATTACAGATAACATACTAATAAAGCCGGACCGTACCTATACGGTATCCATATGCTTCATCCTCTTGTTCATTTGCCAGTAATATATGTTTTCCGGTATCCGGATCTTCCATCAAAAAATAAACGGTATAATTGGACTTCGGCAATCCTTTGAGCGGAATTTCAACCTGAGATTTCTGTATCATTTCTGATTCTTCTCCACCTGCCAAATTTCTCACCACAAATTCCATCTCCCTGGACAAAACTTCATTCCCCTCTTCATCGCATAAGAGCACTTTGATCTCCGGTTCCTTATACACAGGTGAGAAGCCAACATTTTTCAAAGAAACCTCCGTCAATATATGGTGCGGTTCTTTCTTATATTCTAACCTGATATCTGCAATAATCAGCCGATACCCCAAATGCCGTTCTATATAAGAATAGCCATCCAAACCGAAAAAACAGCTTTCTTCTGTCACTGTCTCTTTTTCCCACTTTTTCAATACAGCCTGATCATAATCTTTATTCAAATAAGTAATACGTCTTTCGCTCAATCCCTTTACTGCATTTTCAAAATCATTGTAAGAGTTATCATTGATTACTTCACCGCCATTGGGTACATAACGGCACAAATCTTTTTGAAAAATCAACTCATCTTCTCTCAACCACCGGCCAAGCGAATCCAATTCCGCATCATATTCTGTGCTGTATGTACCATAGTCACTTTCATTACCAAGCAGCCCATCATTAAACAATCCCAGGCGAACAGCTAAAGGGTTGTCCATCAAAATCTCATTTTGAGAATCGGCAACTCCTATAATACTTCGCCACTGTGCCGGTGTCCGAACCGAAAGGTAAATTGACTCGTCCGTTACAGCGTCAAGCTGAGCTGCAAGCATTCTCAGCTCTTCCGGATGATTATAACGGGTTCCATGCATTTCTCCCCAATTGCCTATAAAAAGCCCCTGCAGCATAAAGATTTTCCTACGGTGTTCCCCAAAAACAGGCTCCAATTGTTTCATATGCTGCAGAATAATGTCCAGACTCTCTGGCTCATATTGTTCATTCTTTCCTTCATCATCATAAATCACCCTGACGATCAATTGTTTATCCGGTATACTTAGTGCGGAAAAAAGGTTTTCTATATTTGTAAGTCCAACTTCGCTGATCCTGTTTTCACGATAATTCTGCAGACATATCTTAACCAATGTAAGCTCTGTATCTGTGTCATTTTGGTACATATCACGCACAAGTTCTTCATAGTTTGTTTGCTCATCTGTAATCCAAAAAGTATAGATACGGTAAAATCCACGGTATGGATTCTGGAGATAACGAGCGGATTCCTTGAATTGGAACTGTTCCACTTCTACTTGAATATAGAATTTATATAATAAAAATATACCTATGAACAAACCACATATAAGCAGAACAGGAAAGATTCTTCTTGTCCGCCGCCTATATTCTTCTGCATTTTGCTTCTTTATCTTATATCTATCTCTCATATTCTTATATATAGCTGTTATGCCTTGACCTTTTCAAAATTTCATGAACCATCCTGCATATCAGTTCTACTATGTGATAACATTTTCTACGAAAAAAGAATAGCAGGATTCTTCTTGGAAATTTTCCCATTTTACTATTGTACTTTAATGCATTCTTATAAATATCATTTTTATCTATCGCTTGACACAATTTACGATTTTCACTATAGGTCCTGGTACTATATGGATTAAAGATGCCTTTTATCAACGCATCTGCTATGTGGAAAAGCACACTATTGTAATATGCTATTTTAACCTTGTGCAAAATAGCGTCCTTTTTTAAAAGAGCTACTAATTGTTTTTGATATCTAATATCATTTTGTAAATACGAATTCCCCGTATAAAATCCATGGGTAGCAGAATTTGGACGGAGTTCAAAAAAGTACACCTTCTTTTGAAGATATAAACAGCTCTTTATTTTCAACAAATATTCTATATTAAATAAGGTATCCTCCGCTATCGCAAGTTCTGTAGAAAACCTTAGAGAATACTGATTGATAATCGAACTTTTATATGCCTCTGCCCATGAAGAACGCAAGCTTGTTCTTCCTGTTTTTACCAATTGGGAGCTATACAATGTACTTTCAATCAAAAAAATCATTTCTTCTTTTTCATAAGCTTGTTTGCCTAAACTTTGAAAGACCGTGTGAACACTTGTCACATCTTTTAATAGAGCATAGTCAAAAATCAGAAGGTCATATTCTTGATATTCTTGTTTTGCGATGGTATCCAAAAAATCACATGAAATAGCATCATCAGAATCTACAAAAATAATCCACTCTCCATGGCATTCCTCAATTCCTCGATTTCTCGCCGCAGACACTCCTTTATGCTTTTGTTCATAATACCTGATTTGAGAATGTTTTTTTAAATATTTCTTACACACTTCACCACTGTTATCTTCTGAGCCGTCATTAATCAAAAGTAATTCAAAATCTCTATATGTAGAATTCAAAATAGCTCTGATGCATCTATCCAGATACCTCTCTGTATTATAAATTGGTACTATTATCGAAATCATACCTTTCTCCCCAAATAATCTTTTGTTAAAATTCCCTTTACTTTTTCCAACAAAAGTTGAAATTCTTTCATCCGATGATATATCATAAAATATACAAAATTTATTATAAGTAAACAGATTACTAATCTTTCTATGCAAACAATCCATGGATTTCCGATAATTTTCTGACATAAAAAGTCCATGAAAAACCACATAAAAAATGTAACGGATGCATACAATCCATAATGTAAAAAATACATAACTGATGAGCTTTTCAGAGAATACCTGTAAAGGATATATGGCTCCATCCAAAGTGAGATTGTGACCGTACTTACCACGGTTCCCCAAAAGACGCCTGCTGTTCCCATATGCATTCCCAAAAAAATAGACGCTACTAGGTTAATTGCTGCTTCCGCCAGAGATGTATACCTATTGTACCAAAATACTCCTAACGATTCACGAAAAACAATAGATGTTTGACGCATTCCCGTCAAATAAAAATTCAGACAGAGTACAAAAGTAACATCTCTGGAAAACACGTAACACTCTCCAAAGCAAACTCCTGCAAAGACATCAATTACTTCAAAAATACAAATTGTGGCCAATCCAAACATCCACTGTCCAATAAAAAAGGTGGATTCAAATATTTTTTTCACCCTTTTCGGATTCTCCTCGACTCCCAAATTTCCCACACTGGCTGCAATCCCCTGAAACATCTGATTCAGCACTTGCCTGATAGAGCCTATGATCAAATAGTAATTGGAATACACACTATTGCTAATAATCCCGACAAGTGAAGACAACAGCAGATTATCGGTATCATTTACGATGACTGTTCCAAATTTATACATCAACATAGCGCGAATATTTCGATAAATTGCTTTTTTCTCCTGCTGGAGTTCTGTAATCTTTTCGTTTATAAGTGGTAGTCGCTCGTGCGAA
>CANOBT010000099.1 GCA_947564305.1 uncultured Lachnospiraceae bacterium
TAGTGGTAATGCAGATGGAGCTTTAGCCAAATATGTAACTTATGAATTTATTGATTACTGGTGCATGGCAGCATGCAGATAAGTATCTGGATGTAATTCAAGAGTTGGGACATTCCGTTGCTTTTCTCCAATTTGAAAAAGAGGCGCTCCCCTGTTCCGACGAATGGGTAGAAGGAATCGTCTGTAATGGCTTGTTTTTATGGCATCCTATCGAAAAATTTGTAAACTTGAAATATATCCAGCTGATGAGCGCCGGATTTGACCGTGTTCCGTTGGAGTATATCCAGAAAAAAGGAATAGAAATCCATAATGCCAGAGGTGTCTACAGTATTCCAATGGCGGAGTTTGCGGTTGGAGGGGTGCTTCAGCTTTACAAGCGGGCATCCTTTTTTTATGAAAACCAGAAGCAGCACAGATGGGAAAAGCACCGTGGACTGTTGGAATTGTATGGAAAGCGGGTATGTATTGCCGGATGTGGGAGCGTGGGCACGGAATGCGCGAAAAGATTCCGGGCATTTGGCAGCGTGGTCGTAGGGGTGGACCGTTTTCCCAGAGAAGATGAAAACTATCATAAAATGATAGACTTAGAGCAGATTGACAGCATTCTTCCGGAAACAGATATTCTGATTCTGGCACTGCCTTTGACAGAGGAAACGAAATATTTTATGAATGACAGGCGGTTTTCTTTATTGAAAGAGAGCGCTGTGTTTGTCAATATTGCCAGGGGAGGACTGGTAGATACACAGGCTATGATTTCAGCATTGGACAGATTGGGAGGCGCTGTGCTAGATGTTTTTGAGCAGGAGCCATTGAGTGAGGACTGTCCGCTGTGGGAGATGGAGCATGTGATTATCAGTCCGCATAATAGTTTTGTGGGGGAATATAATGGCAGGCGGTTGGATCAATTGATTATGGATACTCTAAAAATGAAGAAAAGTCAGCGCGTATAGTGTAAACAGCGTGTACTGGTTTCGGAAAATATATCGTATATAAGCGGAAGGGTGTGTGTTGAGTATGAAGTTTTTATTAATTTCCCCAAAGAACAGGACAGTCTATAATTTTCGGGGGGATTTGATCAAAGAAATAAAAAGCAAGGGATATGAAGTGATTGTCACGGGACCTGATCTAACGGATGTGGAACGGATTCAGGAATTGGGAGTCCGTTTTATCGAAATACCAATGAATAAAACAGGGACCAGTGTGATTGGGGATTTAAAATATTGTTGGAAATTATACCGGCTTATGAGGAAAGAAAAACCGGATGTTACACTGGGGTATACGGTAAAACCAGTTATTTATGGTTCTATTGCTGCCCAACTGGCGGGAGTGCCTAATATAAACAGTATGGTAACCGGCGGAGGATATGTATTTACAGCGACTACTAGAAAAGCAAAAATGTTGGGAGTGATTGTGCGTTTCCTATACCGCATCGGATTCAGGGTTGTTGATCATGTTATTTTTCAGAACCCTGATGACCGAAAAGAATTTTGCAAGATGAGATTGGTTTCACCGAAAAAATGCTCGGTTGTTCACGGCTCGGGGATCAATATGGAACATTTCCAGTCTGCGGCACTGCCGGAGGAACCGACATTTTTTATGCTTTCCAGGCTCTTGAAGAGTAAAGGTGTGACGGAATATCTGGAGGCTGCACGGACTGTAAAGAATCGGTTTCCGCAGGCAAGATTTTATCTGCTTGGAAAGTATGAGGCAGATATGCAGGATGCGGTGCCGCGAGATGAGGTAGAACCATATATCAAAGAGGGAATTGTGGTGCGGTTTGAAGAGACCGATGATGTCAGGCCATATTATGAGATGTGCAGTGTATATGTGCTTCCTTCTTATCGTGAAGGAACGCCGCGTACAGTACTGGAGGCTATGGCTATGGGGCGTCCGGTAATTACGACGGATGCACCGGGGTGCAGGCAGACCGTGGTGGATGGAAAAACAGGATATCTGATTCCGGTCCAGAATAGTGCAGCTCTTGCTGAAAAGATGTCGTTTTTCATTGACAATCCGGAATTTATCACTATAATGGGAAAAAGAAGCAGGGTATATGCTGAAAAAAATTATGATGTGACAAAGGTTAATGCGGAAATGATGAAGATTATGCACTTAGATTGAAATCATGCAGAAACCAGTCTGTTTTGAATATTACATTACGGGAGGACAGAATGATGAATGAATACCAGAGACCGAAGCAAATCCATATTATTGATTTGCTGTTGTATTGTCTGGAAAAATGGAGATGGATTATTGCCTGTATGCTGATTGCAGCAGTAGTGACAGGTGCATATACGTACCGGGCAACAGTGAAAGAAAACCAGGCAAAGCAGAACGCGGCTTCTGCGGCCGAAGAGGCAAAAGCAGCGGAAAGTACAGAACCTGTAAATGAGGATGTACAAGAAGAACGGCCGGTAGGGACTTATGAACAGGCAATTGAAGAAATAGAGCGTGATCTGGAAATTCAGGAAGAGTATCTGGAAAATTCTGTTGTGATGCAGTTGGAGCCGTACCATATTTCAACAGGGACACTGAGTTATTATATGGAAGGCGGGGAACATGCAGGCAGTCTGATTTCTGCTTACAATATTTTTGTATCAAGCGGAAAGATGGCAGAAGAGTTGTATGCCGATAATGTTGATATTTCTGTTGAGGATCTGCGCTATCTCGTTACTTTTGTCAATGTTGGAAACAGTTCGGAACCACAGAATCCTGTATTCCAGATTATAATCAGGATGCCGGACAGCAGTTCGAGTGAGTTTTACCTGAAGCGGGCGGAGGAAATCATGACAGAATATGTTTCCTTGATGCAGACGCAGGTGGGAGCGCATAAAATTACTTTGTTGGATTCCGTTCAGTCTGAAATGGCAGATTTAGATATACAAAAATATCAGTCATCTGTAAGGACTGCATATATGGCATCTGTCAGGAATCTGAAGGCGTTGCGGACTGAGGCGCAGGCTAATCCGGATGTGCAAAATACGAGCAGCGGGAACGATACGGCAGCAGCTGTGATTTTAGAGAATCCGCTTTCAGCGGCAGTTCATTCTGCTGTGTACGGATTGGTGTTGGGAGCCTGCCTGCCATTGGTTTTATTAGCTGTTTGGTATTTATTCGGCAGTCGGCTGCAGGCCACAGAAGGGTTCGGAAGGGACTATGGAATGCCTGTACTGGGAATAGTACGTATTTCTGGAACAATAGCAAAAAAATTCGATTTTGTTGATGCTGGAATTTTCAGATTAAGAGGAGGCTCCTATGGAAAGGTCAGTATTGAGGAGCAGATAAAGATTGCGTCAAACAATATACAGGCAGCCATTTTAAAAAATACATCCGGTAAGGAAATTAAAAAAATTATGATTGCCGGTACACTGGCGGAAAAAGACATGGAAGTACTGTGCTCTAGACTGGCAGCTGAAATGCCGGGAGTTTCTGCGTCTTCCTATAAGCAGCTGATATTTCAGTCCGCGGCACTTCAGGAACTTGCAGATTATGATGGAGTTGTTTTTCTGGAAAAGAGGGGAATCTCCAATAACGGGCTGATTATGCAGGAGAGGAAATCTGTTCTGGACAGAAATGTGGAAGTTCTGGGAACGATTGTGGTGTGCTGATTTTGGGGCGTGCCAGGGGAGATGTTTATCATGAAAATAGCAATTGCAGGAATGGGCTATGTGGGACTGTCGATGGCAGTACTGTTGGCACAGAATAATCAGGTAACGGCGGTAGATATTATATCAGAAAAAGTAGACAAGCTCAATCGAAAACAGTCACCGATTCGAGATGAGTATATTGAAAAATATTTATTGGAGAAGAAGTTGGATTTGACAGCCACGTTGGATGCAGAAGCAGCATATTCTAGCGCGGATTTTGTAATCATTGCTGCGCCGACCAACTATGACAGCAGGAAGAATTCCTTTGATACTTCATCAGTAGAATCGGCGGCGAAGTTGGTCATGCAGTATAATCCTGACGCGGTGATGGTGATTAAATCCACGATTCCGGTAGGTTATACGGAAAAGCTTCGGGAGACGACAGGGAGCAGGAACATTCTTTTCAGCCCGGAATTTCTTCGGGAATCAAAGGCTTTATATGATAACCTGTATCCGTCACGGATTATCGTGGGGACAGATTTGGAAGATGACAGGCTGACCGAATCTGCTCATGTATTTGCGGGACTGCTGCAGGAAGGGGCCTTGAAGCAGGATATAGATACCCTGTTCATGGGATTCACGGAGGCAGAGGCGGTGAAGCTGTTTGCCAACACGTATCTTGCATTGAGGGTCAGCTACTTCAATGAACTGGATACTTATGCGGAAATGCATGAGTTGGATACGAAATCAATCATTGAGGGCGTATGTCTGGATCCGAGGATTGGAAATCATTACAATAATCCTTCCTTTGGATATGGCGGATACTGCCTGCCGAAGGATACGAAGCAGCTTCTGGCAAACTATGCGGATGTGCCGGAGAACCTGATTGAAGCTATCGTAGAAAGCAACCGTACCCGGAAGGACTTCATTGCAGACCGGGTCCTGAATATGGCAGGGTACTATGATTATAATGACAGAGGCACCTATAACGCAGAAGAGGAAAAGCACTGTGTGATTGGGATTTACCGTCTGGTAATGAAGTCTAATTCTGATAACTTCAGGCAGTCTTCTATCCAGGGAGTCATGAAACGGATTAAGGCAAAAGGTGCGGAAGTAATCGTGTACGAGCCTTCACTTACGGATGGAAGTACATTTTTTGGTTCCAGGATTGTGAATGACCTGGAGCAGTTTAAAAGGCAGGCGGATGCAGTGATTGCGAACAGGTATGATAAGTGTCTGGATGATATCAGGGAGAAGGTTTATACAAGGGATTTGTTCAGGAGGGATTGAGTACACCTCTCTTTGGGCGGAGAGCCTATAGATTTAAGCAGGGGACTGTAATGGTGGGAAATGACTTGGATATTATGCATAGTACTTAAGTAGAAATTTTTAGGAAATGTATAAAAATTTTGTGGGGTTTTTCTGAAATTTTTTAAATTGCTTTCTTATAGTTGAATCTCAGACTCAAAAATGTTATAATTTGCGTACCGCAATTATAGCATTTTTTTGGAAGAAATGCATATGATGTTTAAGTATTGGGCAACAATTTTGTGGAAAAAGGAAGAAGCGGATATGGTTTGTCCAGAGCAGGGGGATGATGCTATTATGGATGATTAGTATAGCTGTGTAAATATTGTACATAATTATAATTAGACACCGGAGCAGGTGTCTGAGTTTTTTTAGGGAGAAGTCAAAGTTTACCCTGTTATTATATCATATGTGGAATTTAACTTTGGTTGGAAAAGCCATGTTGGCGAAACGATGATTTCGGTTAAAATGGGAAAGGTGGATAAAAATGGTGCGATGGGAGAGAGAAAAATGAATTATCTGACTTCTTCTTAGTAAACATTACAGACGGCAAGCATAATTATGTATCTAAAGGATGTTCTAAGGAGAAGAAGAGAATGGTGAGAAAGAGTGTGAGATGCATAAAAATCGTGCATCTTCCGTTGGAAGTAAAGAAGTATCGGGTATTGTCTGCTTTTTTTCGCTTCGTCGGAATTTTCGCCTGTGAAAATCTATATGGTGATGAATACGGCGATGATGTAGACTATGTGTACAGAATAGAGGAAGGTTCTGAAGAAGCAGAAGTAACAATAGTACAATGGATCCAGGATGCTCTGAGTGAAATGAAAGAGGTTTTTGGCGAGGAGGCTTGCGGAGCGCTGAAACGGATTGGGGAAATTTTTTCCAAGTATGATTTGATGCGGGCAAGTTATGGAAACGCATATTTTGGAGATACAGGTGTAGGAATCATCTACCAACGTATGGAGTCAGCTATGGAGAAGTTCCGTGCCGCATTGGAAGAACTGGAGAGGTTGGAGCAGGAGTATCTTTCGGACAGATTATATATCTGGGCGGCAAAGGCAAGCTGCAAACGAAGGATTAATGAAATTTTTACGATTATCTGGGATGCGATTGAAGAAAACCGCTATGGTGAAGATGAAGCAGAAAAAAAAGAACTGAGGAAGACATTGAAAGCTAATCATCATTACTATCAGTTGGATGAGGTGAAAGAAGACATTTCAAAAATATTGGAAGCGGATCCAGAGTTTTATGGGGCATACGCAATTCTGGCGTTTGTAGCGGAAATTGACGACTATCATGAGATGGAGGCGGAAGAGGCTTTTGAACAGGCAATCCGGGTGATTGGCCATAAATCGTATGCAAGTTATTTGTATCTGAGACTGGAACGGTATCTGAGCAGAATGTATCTGAGACTGGAAGATGACATAACATATTACAGGAAAGCCTATGCTGCGGATCCTCATAATTTCAGGGCAGGATATAGGCTAGCAGTGTATGAACAAGATTCCGATAATGATGACGGAGCGCTTGAAATGTGGAACGATTTGCTGCGGATTCTGGAGCCGAAGCGGGATTTGCCGTCGCTGCAGCCTGTAGAGTGCGCCTATCTGTATAAGATTTACAGAAATATCGGAAATCTGTATAACAGGAAGCAGGAGTATTCAAAGGCAATCAAGTATCTGAGGAAAGCGGAGTCTGTATATCAGAGTAAAAGCAATGAAGATTCCGAGAAAGGTTTTTATCCGTGGATGTTTGGGAAAGAAAAAGTTGCCGACTGCAATGGAACGGTAGTAGAAATTTGGGAAGTTTATAAACAGGCGGCAAAAGCAAAACTGAAAATTGAGAAAACATATGCGGATATTGTGTATGCCAGCGGAAGAGCAAATCAGGAAGAAATTTACGACCATTATCTGGCTTTGGCATAGATAAACCGTGTTTACAGCGATATGTAGAAAAAGGAGCAGGAAAACGGACAGGCAGAAATAAGGGAGCGCTTTGTGGCGCGGTGCTCCCGGGATGCGCGGTCTGGTATTTTCTTGTGAGGAGGACGATATGGGTAACAGGAATGATGATGCGCCACAAGCAGATAATATTTATCTGGAGATTAAAAATACAGGGATTCATTTAGAATCTATCAATCAATTTGACAATTCTTTCTTTCGGTCGGTTTATAAAAAGGCATTTCTGCAGTTGAATGATATCATTAACCGCAATTTCCAATCGAATAATCAAAGATTTAACAATTACAAAGAGTATTATCTGGCAGCAGGCGGTAAAACCGGAGGCAAATATGAAAGCTGTCCGAATATCATTACCTTTGCAGGCAGAAGAGGTTCGGGTAAAACGTCTGCCATGTTGTCATTTATGGAAGCATTGAAAGATTATTACAGGTACATAAAGTCTGAGCAAAGAGAACTGTTTTATATTTTCCATGATATGGGCGATAAAGAAAGGGAGGATATTTTGTTTACCTGTCTGGACTGTATAGATGGTTCGCTTCTGGAGCATGGAGAGGATATTTTTAAAATAGTCCTTGCACAGATGTACCAGAAGTTTATCGATCTGGATCGGGAGGATTTGATCAGTAAAGAATATAATTTTGATATGCGTAAAAGGGAATTGCTACAACAGTTGGAAGATATCTATAAAACGGTCTGTGAGGTGGAGGATCAGGAAAAACGTCAGACAGCGCCGGGGGAATCTTATATGAGTAGCCTGAGGAGCTTATCCAGTAGTCAAAAGGTGAAACGGGATTTTGAAAAATTAATCTGCGACTTTACGGCTTTGATGAAATACGAACGGAATGGGATTCTTCAGGAGAGTAACGAGCATTACGTTGTTATTGCAATTGATGATATAGATTTAAATATCAGCAACGGTTTTTCCATGTTGGAAAAAATACACCGATACTGTATGGTTCCAAATGTAATCGTACTGCTGTCGGTTGATATTGACCAGATGCTTTCCATCGTGTTCAAGAATTTTTTCAAGGTGCTTCCCGAGGTAGACAGTCTGTTGATCAAAGGGGAAGGAAGAGTCCACAAATTATCTATGGATTATCTGGAAAAAGTGATGCCTGTTAATTACCGGATTTACATTCCGGATATGAGTGATTTTTTGTCCTCTCATTATCTGTCCATGGGAAAAGAACATTCAGATATCAAAAAATCAATTTTGAGAAAAATATACAGGAGGACAGGAATCTGCTTTGACTCTCAGAGTACAAAGCGCCACTTTTATGAACCGAAGTCGATGCGGCAGCTCACCTGTTTTTACCTGATGTTGGAGTACATGGAATATGTCCGGATGGAAAACGTTTACCTTGCCAGGGAAACGCTGCAGGAAGGTTTAAGGAAGGAACCACAAGAAATTCTCAGGATGTGGGAAGATAACTACTGGTCTTTGATAGAAGATTTATCAAACAGGACCGTGTTTGATAAAGTGTATGATGACGAAAAAGTAACGGAATTATGCGCGGCAATCAGAAAGGAGAATATATCCTTTGCTAAGAAACGGGTGATTGATTTCAGTACAAAGGCGGAAGAAGATAAAGAAAATGAAGCAGATACCAAGCAGGCAGTGAACGGTAAAAAAAATAAAAAGACTGAAACTAATCGAGATAAGAAGAATAAAAAGAAGAAAGTGACCCAAAAAGACTATGATTACGGGACACTTTTGGAAGCAATCTATAAACTGGGACATATAGAAAATGAAAAGTATGAATCATTGGTGCATTATCTCCTGGGATACTTTTCCTATGCTTTTACGAGGGAATATATCTATGAGAAGCTGTCGATTAAAAACAACGGGAAAACTCTGGTAGAAGAGGGGAATTTTAAAGAATTTGCAGGAACTATTATTTCCAAGGAGTGGTCCAATGCATTGCTGCCGAATGCGTATGAGACAAAAGATGAAGATACAGGACTTGGAGAGGCAGGGCACACCCACAGATTCAGGTCATCTTTTTTGGATTATGCGGATTTAAAAGACGTCCTTATGGCTCCGGTCTTCAGTTGTGAATTGAAAGCCAGAGAAGAGTTTGTACGTGACAATGTTCCGGATTACGACGGGATGTTTCAATACGCGGCGGAGACAGTAAGGGATTTGGAAGTCCTGTTTTTATTTTTCAATGGATTTAAAGAGGATAAGCAGGATAAGAAAGTCGGTATCAATATAAAAGATATCAAGTGGAAGTTCAGTCTGCCGGAACAGAAGATGTCCACAAGAAAAAAATTGAATCTGAAGCCGGAGGTGAAAGGTCAGCCGGGCATTTCGGTTCTGGGAAGTTATAATGTATTGAATTTTGTAGGGAATTCTATGGATGCGGTTGTTATTTTAGATGGATTTGAGGAAAATCTTATAGACTGTCTGGCTGAGGAATATCCATTGTATAATGAAGAAGCAGAAAACAACGGCGGTACTGCGGATGAAAAATCTGACGGATGGCGCCGAAAACTTAACGGAGCATTCCGCGACAAGCTGGAGGTTTACTCTATCATGTCGAAATATCAGAAGTGGGAAGATAAATTTGGCGGGAAATCATTGCCGCTGCCAATCTACTGGTTTGATTTTACTTATAATATATTGAAACGGACGATGAGGAATCTGGCAAAAGAAATCACGGTATCTGCCGAACTGGGAAGAATGTTTTCATTTATCCAAAGGGTGTATGATGACATTGAGCAGCGGCTCAAAGGGCAGCAGGATTATTATTCCTGGAAACCAGAAGATGAAGATAAACCTGAAAAAGAGGGACCGAATCCGGGTGATTATCAGTTGCTGGGCAGATTCAGAGAATGTCCTGCCGTAGAATATTTCCTTACTGAGGATGAGAGGAAGAAAGAATTTATTGGCGATATCATGTTGAAGTTACAGAAATACAGAAAAAAATAGACGTCAGATAAGGGGATAAGCCATGGAAAATCTGGAAGCAATGATTGGATTGCTTTACAAGAGGGTATCTGTACAGCGTGTGATTGAGGAAGAGATTAAGTATGATGCATTTGATAAAGAGGAATTTATCAGGATGTCAGGCGCCTATATCCTTTATTACAGTGAAAATGAGTCACGGAATCTGCTGAATTATTTTGTAGACTCTTTCTGCGAGTCGGCGAAGAAGGATAAAAGAAGGATTGATCCAGACAGTCTGAATGTATTTGAACCTTTATTTTACTATGCACAGGAGTTTTTGCTCGTATATGAGAATGAGATACGCTGCCATTATTCCCGGCTGATGGAGTGGAGACGGATGACGACAGAACTGAATCAAGAACTGATTGTCGCCGCATTCCTTGCAAAAGCGGTAAATCCCCTGGAAATAAAAGAAAGAGGATTTTCCTGGAAAAATGTCATAGGTCATAACAATGAGCAGATTAACGCTATCATGAGACGGGGAATTTCGGAGAACCATTCTCATTTGAACGGTGCGGCTCCCATTTTCTTGATTTCATGGCTAAGCCTGATGAATAATGTTGATACTTCCAGGTTTGGTGCATTTTTGCGTTCCTATGATAAAGACAGAAGATATTCGAATGTAGTTTATACGGATGCCCATATAGAAACCTCCTTTTATCAAAAATATCTTCAGGCGGCATGGATTCGTGTTCTGCTCTATTGCAAGCTGACCGGAAAACGGCTGAGGGCGGGAAAGTATGATATTTTTATTTCGCAGGTTCAGAGATTTCTGAAGTTTCCCGCAGTCCGTCTGGACGGACAGCCAGGAGAAATACATTTTTGTCCGAATGCAGTTTTGGAGGCTATGAGGAGACTGGACGCGGAAGAAGGTGAATACATCACTTTCCGGAATGCAGTCCTGATTATTCTGGACAGCAGTTTTGAAAATCTTAAAAATAGTGTAGACAGCGGATTGGAGAGAGTCTGGAGGATGAATCCAAAACTTCGGGAAATCCTGCAGGGATCGGTCGGAGAGTATCTGCTGAATCGGCATCAGACTGTAAGGATTGTGCAAAGCAGCGGGAATGCAGTCCTGTCGGAAGTTCTGCTGAAGATTCTTCTCAGGGTAAAAAAAGTGTTTCTGGAGGATGTGGAAATTCTGTTTACCGACAGGGCGGTGTTTGAGAGTATCTATGAGGAAAAGACTTTATATAATGTAAAAAATCTGCTCACAAAGCCGCAGGATATGATTTGGATGCAGGACAGCCTGCAGTCTCTGATCAATATGCTTCGTTTGGGAGATTCCCAAAAGAAAAACGGAATTCCAAACATAGATTATATTTTGAATCATCTGGAAATGAACGGATATAACAAGGAAGCCGATAATTATATTTTTTCAGGAGAGCGATGGCTGATGTATTCCATGCTGCGGGAGGCTTATTTGGATAATCAGGAATATGCTCCATATTTTAATTTGTTTTATGCGTATTTGCTGATTAAGGAAAGTGTACGTTCAGAACTGATACAGTCGAATTATAATGTAGGTTTTTCGAATTTTCAAAGGTACCAGAATCGCAAGGGAGATTTGCTTGCGGATGCTATCTACAAAAAAGAATTTACCAGACTTGCGGTTGCGAACAGCCTGGTTTCAAAGAATATCCGTATGCTTGAGCTCCGTATTACACCAGAAGATGATATTGAAGCGAACAGAAAGAGAATCCTGCAGGTGGATGAACTGATACTTCCTGATGAGGAATGGAAGAAAAGGATTTTTTATGTGGTGCATTTTATAAAATCGCCGGACAGGCCATATCAGGATGCTGAGTATCTGTACTGCCGTCATTATCAAAAACGAATGGATACGGAGCGGAAGGCATATGCGTTGGCAGGACTAAGAGAGCGATATCCGTTTGTAGGAAAACGGATTCTGGGAATAGATGCTGCGGCAAATGAAATCGGATGCAGACCAGAAGTATTTGCACCTGCATTCCGCTATCTTGCAAATCATAGATGCTGCTATTATACGGCAGAAAAAATGGTAAAGATGCCGCAGCTAGGGATAACGTATCATGTCGGCGAGGACTTTCTGGATCTGGCGGACGGACTGAGGGCAATTGAGGAGGCGGTCCGCTTTTTAAATCTGCAGTCCGGAGACCGTCTTGGGCATGCACTGGCTCTTGGGGTGGATGTGCAGAAGTGGTATCAGGGGAAAAGATATCGAACCGCACTGCCGGTTCAGGATTATCTGGATAATCTGGTATGGATCTACCATAAGCTGATTGAATATGACATTAAGGGGTTCGGCAATTTTGTGGAATGGCTCCTCGGTCAGTATGGACTCTGGTTCGGACGTCTTTATAAAGCCCATCTTTCTCTGAGCGAGACAGAAACGGCAGTCTGGGGGCCGGAGAAAGACCGGAAGAAACAGGGACGGAATGGAACCGCTCTGCAGATGGATCTGGGAATCTTTAATTATTATTACGCATGGCAGATGCGGGGGGACGATCCGAGGCTGTATCAGCGTGGATATTTTGATGAAGACTACTATATTGAAAGGCGGGAAGAATTTCTGGTGAATTTTGGCTATCTAAAGGATTTGAAGAAAAGGAAGATACCGGAAGCAGTCCTGCTTTATTATATGTATCATTATAATGCCAAGGTGAGACAGGAGGGAGCGAGGACAATAGAAGTTCCAATCACATCTGATTATATTGCCGCTGTTACGGCGATACAAAAAAAGCTGCAGAAGGAAATTGCGAAGAAAGGGATTGCCGTTGAGACAAACCCGTCATCCAATTTTCTGATTGGGACGTTTCGTCAGTATGAAAACCATCCAATTGTCCGGTTTTATAATAAGGAATTAATCCATGATTCGGAAAAAATACAGGAATGCCCTCAGCTCTCGGTATCTATCAATACAGACGACCAGGGGGTATTCGATACCTCTCTGGAAAATGAGTACGCATTGGTGGCACGCGCGCTTGAACTGGCATCCGACGAGCAGGGGAATCCTCTATATAACAGGACTGACATTTATGATTGGCTAGAGAGGATTCGTATTATGGGCAATGAGCAGAGTTTCGGTCTGGTTTTGGAGGAAAACAGAAAGGACATGTGGCGAGACAGCAGACAAACAGACAGACAGGAGAAAGAAAAAGAACGTATATCAGTATGACAGGGAGTAGGAAATTATGCAGGAAAATTCAAGGAGTGGGAATAAAACTTTGCTCGAACACTGGAAAGAAAAATGGCAGAGTGAAGCAGAACAGAAAGAGTTAAATGTGTTTTTCGAACTGTATCAGGAAGTCTATCAATTTGCTGAGCGTAAAAATAAATCAAATAAGAAAAGCAATTATATTTATAAATTTTCTTTTTTGGCTGTACTGGCAGCAGGATTTGGATTTTATATGTGGTTTCTGATACATAGCTTTAGAGAGGAACAAGTATCCTTCGCAAATCTCGGCTTTGTGCTGCTGGCATTTATATGGATGGAAACAATCATATCAAAATGGATGGATATTAAAAAGTATCAGGAGACATGGGCGAGACATTCCTGGCATCTGCATATGATGAATCAGGAAATGCTGCGTTTTATCAGCCGGATAGAGCCTTATGACAATGCAGCGGACAAAGCGGTCTTTATGAAAAGAATCATGGAGATATGGGATAAAAATCAGGAAAAATTCGTGAGTAATATAGAAGAGAAAGAAAAAGGGCTGATGGATGTCTTTGAAAATATAAAGGTGGGATGAGCTGTATACCATTTATATCTATGTTGGATTCAGTAAAAAACAGACAGGGCAGAATCGGACAGATATAGAAAAGGCTAAACTGGAAATATTACGAAAATGTTAAAATGGTGTTGTAAATTGCTGTCGGATATGATATTATACAGTCAAACCTTGACAGGTTTGCGGCAGGCATGTGCCACTGCTTTTTATTTAAAATTGTATAAAAAGTATTGACAACTTAGAAAGAGAGGGGTAAAATAGTTGTGCATGGCGGGCATATAGTGCCAATGCATTTAAAGAGAGGATGGCTATGGATAAGACAAAAGTCACTGAAAAGTCCGGAGGCCGAAATATAAAAAAGCCGACAGGAAATCTTGGAGGGACCAAAAAACATAAGCCAGAAAAAAGTAAAAAAGAAAAAAGAAAATGGCGGAATTGGCAGAAAGTTCTTCTGTGGATATTTATAGGGATTATCTTATTTGCTATAGGTGTTATCAGTGCTTTCTTCGTTCAGAGAGGTGTGACGAAACATCAGCTGAAAACAGAAGAACAATACATAACCTATAATGAGAAAGAATATAGATATCGTCCAGGGATTGTAAACATTCTGTTGTTGGGAATTGATAAAAATATTCCATTGGATGAGCAGGAAGAAAGAAGAGACAATCTTGGAATGTCAGATGCTATCATGCTTGTCAGTCTTGACACAGAGAGACATGAAGTCAAGGTGATTGCAATTCCACGTGATTCTGTGGCTGAACTTCAGACTTTGACTGAGGACGGAGAACGCGGGCCGATGGAGAAATCGAGGATTTGCCGTCAGTATGCAGCGGGAAGGAACCCGGAAGAATGTAATCAACTGACAAAAGAAGCTGTTTCGCGCTTACTGTATAATGTTCCGATTCAGAGATGCTGTGCAATTAATGATAATGTGCTGCCGACATTAAATGATGCAATCGGCGGAGTTGATGTTGTAGTACAGGAAGACTTGACAAACTGGGAAGAAAGGTTTGTAGAAGGTGCGACGGTTCATCTGGAGGCGGAGTTGGCATATCGTTATGTAAATCTCAGAAATACAGGACGAGTAGACGGAACACTTTTACGGACACAGCGGCAGAAACAGTATGTGAAAGCTTTTGCGGAGCAGGCAAAGAGCGTAGCTGTGAATAATCCTTCTATTATGTTTGCACTATTGAAGGAATTACAGGAACTTCAAAGAAACAGAGATATGTGTATGGATGTTACGGTGGCTGATGTGATGTATCTTCTGCCTGAACTTTTGAAGGTGTCTTTTTCAGATGAGATGATACAGGTGCTTCCCGGTGAGAGTGAGATGGGGGAAGAACAGCATGCTAATTATTTTCTGGATTCGAATGGAGTAATAGATATAGTGATAGATACTTTCTATGAAGAAGTATGACAGGATAGAACAGGAAAGTGAGGAAATTAAGGAATGAAGTCGAATAAGAAGGTTTTAATCATAGCAGGTATTATCCTGTTGTTAGTTGTCGGCGGTGTCGCGGGCGCTCTGGCGTTCAATAAAGGCGGGGGCGATTCAGAGCAGGCTAAGACAACGGAAGACGGTACAAAAGAAAAAAATGAATACGACAAAGCGAAAGAAGCAAATGTCAAGGATGCAGATGATCCATATGATGTAGAAATTGATTTTGACGGTCTGCATCAGATTAACAAGGATATTATCGCATGGATGAAGATTCCAGGAACGAATATTGATTATCCGGTTCTGCAGAGCCAGGAAGAAGATGATGATTATTATCTGAACAGGACAATGGAAGGTCAGATGGGTCTGCCAGGTTCCATTTATATGGAAAAATATGATTCGCCAGATTTCAGCGATGCAGTTTCTATCATTTATGGACATACGTTACATGACGGTACAATGTTCAGTGAATTGAAGAAATATAAAGATAAAGATTTTTTTGATGAGAATCCGTATATCTATGTTTATCTGCCGGATGGAAGCAGAAAGAAATTTCAGATTTTTGCTTCTGTAGCATTTGATGACAGATATATCATTATGTATTATGCATTTACATATGATGAAGATTTTAACAAGTATATTTCTGATTTGAAAGCCTGTGAAGGCAATGTCAATGAAGATGTCAATGTAGAATTTGGAGATACGGTCATCACATTATCAACATGTATTGACGAGTATCCGGATCAGCGCTGGCTTGTGAATGCGGTTCTGGTCGATGAATAATGGTATTAAAACTCTTTGAGGGTTTTAATATATAATCACACAAAATAATGAAGTTCAGGAGGAAACAGAGAAATGATTAATTTAAAGAAAATTGTTGCTGTTGGTTTAGCTGCAACAATGTGCATGGGATTAGGAATCACTTCTTTTGCAGCAGACTCTGACCTTGTGTCAGCTAATCGTTCCGGATTAGTAGATAAGAATGTTGCCAGTGATTTTTATTATGATCCAGGCGCTCAGGTAGAAGAGATTGAAGGAATCAATAACCAGGGCGAGAAAAATGAAGATTTAAAGACTCAGGCTTTGGAAGACAGAAAGCTGCAGGGTGAAGCTGGTAAAGAGAGCTTGGAGAGAACATTGAATTCTATCAATACCAAGCAGGAAGTATTAGATATCTTAGCTTCCAATAAGGTAGTTGCTGAGCAGTTCGGATCAGATGTTGATCTTAAAGATTGCTCAATCGTTCCGGTTGCTGTTGCTGATATTTATCACTTAGGAACAGATGGAAACTATTTGGCATTTAAATTGGGACCAAACGACTTTGATGCATCAGGCAAAGCACCTGGAAAGTATACAACAGGCGATACTGTTCTTGCAATGGTTGAGAGCGGAGCAGGTACTGGCGTATGGAGAGTTGAGGCTGGTAAAGTAGACGCTAACGGCGAAGTAGTATTTGAGACAAATACAACAGGTGCTGTTGTTGTTATCAAAGCTACAAAGAAGAACATCCTTGTTCAGATGACTGTTGACCAGAATGGTAACGTTATCGACCCACCGACAATTCTTCCAGATCCAGAGAAGCCAGCTGATAAGCCAGCTGACAATGGAAACAGCACAGATGCTTCTAACGGACAGAATACAGCTAACAACAATGCAAACGCAGCTGCATCTGCACTTACATCTCCAAAGACAGGTGAATTCTAAGATTCGTCTGTAGATGAAGAAGTTAGAGAAACAAGAAACACGTAAATTTATAAAATAATGTAATGTATAAGTAATATACGTTATTTTGTGTGATAGGTTGTTTAGACCCCATCTTCCTGCGTAGCAGGAAGGTGGGGTTTATTAGTATTTGGGGAGTTGCGCAGTGCTGCAGAGAAGCTGCGGTGTATTCACCAATATAAAAATGTCTCAATAACTGACGATATCAGTTATTGAGACATTTGTTATTCAATCGGGGTGACAGGATTCGAACCTGCGACCTCACGGCCCCCAGCCGTGCGCTCTAACCAAACTGAGCCACACCCCGCTGACAGATATTATTATATGGGATTTTTGCAGGAATGTAAAGAGGAATGTGGTATTTTTTTGAGGATTTTAATGTTATGTGATATTGTAGAATTCTTTCAAATGTGATAATATCTTTATATGGCGCAGAAATTTTAGTACAGGCAATGGAATCCTTTAAATTGATAGTTTGAAGGGTTTTATTGTCTTTTTTATTAGGCGGAAAACATACGAGGAGTCTTACAATGAATAGAGAAGTATCGGCTTTTATAGACAGGTATGTGAAGGAAATGAGAGAAAATAATGCCGCAGTTTTTCTGGGGGCCGGATTTTCAAGGAGTGCAGGATATGTAGACTGGAAAAATTTGTTGAGAGATATTGCGGAGGAACTTGGATTAGATATTGATAAAGAGTATGATCTGGTTTCTTTGGCGCAGTACTGCTGCAATAAAAACGGGAATAGAAGTATCATCAATGATGTGATATTTGAAGAGTTTTCAAAAGAAAAGGAAATTGATGAAAATCATAGGATCATAGCACGGCTGCCGATTTTTACATATTGGACAACAAATTATGATTCGCTTATAGAAGATGCATTGACAGAAGCGCACCGAACCGTTGATGTAAAACATAATAATAAACAGTTGTCTATCACAAAGCCGCACAGAGACGCTGTTTTATATAAAATGCATGGAGATAAGAGTAATCCGGATGAAGCGGTGATTATTAAAGATGATTATGAAAAATATTACAGGGAGCATGAAGCGTTTCTTACTGCTCTATGCGGCGACTTGATTTCAAAAACCTTTCTTTTTATTGGATTTAGCTTTACGGATTCTAATATAGATTACATATTAAGCAGGATTAGGATTGAATATGGAAAACAAAATAAAAAACAGCATTATGCAATCATGCGCAATGTAAAAGAAGGTGAATATGCCGACCGTGCGGAATATGAATATGCGCAGAGAAAACAGGAATTCTTTATTGAAGATCTTAAAAGATACAATATTCGGACTGTGATGATCAATAATTATAGTGAAATTACAGAAATTTTAAGCGAGATTAGCAGAAGAGTCAATGGGAATAATGTGTTTATTTCCGGAAGCGCGGCAGATTATGGTGAGTACAGCGAAAAGGAAGCACTGGAATTTATGAATCTGTTAAGCGGGAAATTGATTGCAGAAGATTACAATATTATTTCCGGCTTCGGACAAGGCGTTGGAAATGCTGTTATAACTGGCGCCCTGCAGGAAATTTATATGCATAGAAAATGTGTGAATCATAACAGATTACTGCTGATGCCTTTTCCGCAGGGAATTGAAAATACTGATACAAGACAGGAATTATGGCAGAAGTACAGAGAGGATATGATTTCGCGGGCGGGGATATCCATCTTTGTATTTGGAAACAAGCTTGAGAACAAAAAGCTGCTCCTGGCTGATGGAATGAAATCGGAATTTAGTATCAGTGCCAGACAGCATAATTTGATGGTGCCTGTTGGATGTACGGGATATATGGCGTTGGAAATATGGAAAGAAATATCCGGAGACTTATCAAAATTTTATCGTAATGCTGATGAAAGATTAAAAGAAGTATTTATGAGGTTAAATAGAAAAACAGATAATGAAACATTAGTTGACAGTATAATAGAGTTTATAAAGCTAATACAGTGATTATAGGAGGAAGAGACATGGGAGAGAAAGTCATCATATCTTATTTTAAATGTGACTCCCCTCAGGGGAACGAACTGTACAGAGAGACAAAACGTGAGCTTGAGCGCAGAGGTATCCAGGGACTGGATGCGGAGGTTATCCTGCGGGAGAATGAAACACTGGCCGGCAGAGACGCGTTTATGTGCGATGATGTCGTGATTTTCGACGCGTCACTGGAAGGCAATGACGCAGGACGGCAGTATGATGCACTGATGGAGGTCATGCTGTATTCGGAGTATGTGCTCATTGTGTCGCGGACCATCCTCCCATTCAACGTATTTGGGACGTGGAAGGGGGGATACCCACGTTATCTCAGAGCAGGGGTTGCGCATTACCGGGAAAGCCTGACCAACCGGGAAATCCTTTCGTGGATGAAAAATGTTTTGAAAAAAATGGTACTCCCCAATCCCAGGAAGATTTCGCAGGACAGATTTTACAAACTCTCCGTTGAGGACCGTATAAGTATGCTGGCTTCCAGATCGAGGACGGATTATGCTGACGAGGGAGAGGGGTATAAGCAGCGTCTGCAGGCTTTTGTAAGCTATTGCAGCCGATACTCCCGCTGTTACTCTGAACAGGATCATCAGAAGGATGGCTATACAGTAGAGGATCTGATTCCGTTTATCTCAGAGACTCAGGGCATACCGGAGGGGGAGATTGGCTATTTCCCGCCCGGAAAGCTTTCCCGGGAATTGATGACTCTCCAACGGAGGTGGGAAGTAGTAAGCGAAACCTTTAAACTCATTTTTGCCTGCGCACAGTTTTGGATCCTGGACGCCCCCGGTTATTGGGAATCCTGGTGGACCCTGAGCGAACGGGTCACCCTGAGCTATATCCTTTCGGTGCTGCCGGAGTACTGCCCGCATATTTACATTGCCAAGTTCGAACCGAAGCAGAGGCGTTTCCAGGTTAAAGCATATTTGAGTCTGGAAGAGAAACGGAGGCTCCTGCCTAAGCTCGATAAACGGACCCTTCGTATTATAAGGATATATTTTGCCAACAGCAGGACAAACTCCATCGGTTATGTCAGGAACCCAGAGTACAGAAGGCTGATGGCGAAATCCTTTGCCGCTGCCTTTCCAAAGCGAGATGAATGGAGGGATGAATATGCCATGACTATAGCAGAGACAACTGAGCTGTTCCGTCCCTGGTGGGGGAATCGCCCGGATTCGGACAGCTTTTGGGATGACTTTATTCTGGAGTGTCCTATGTGCAAACAAAAAAGTAAGCATACTCGTTACAGCGTGGAGGGATTTCTTTATCCGCAAAATACTCCGTTTTACCATGTGGTCCGAAAGGAAGATATCCAACAGACCGGGCAGGGGATGTTCCATTATACCTGTCCATCCTGTGGATGCAGCTTTTATTTTCGAACCGAATCCTATTATAGATGGTATCCCATGGGGGAGGAGAGCCTTTTAAACCTTCCTGATGCAAAGCTGGTGGAACGAAAAGAAATCTATGTTTTTGAGACGGACGGGATGTAATTACAATGAATTGTTTGACCATGGCGGGGAAGAATATCTCAAAGAGCAGAAGCTTTTCCTGCTTTTGCCATTGGATGTGTTCAAGAAAGAGTTTAAAAGGTATTTTAAAGATGATTAAAAATTAACCGTTAGATGTAGACTCATAGCTCGGGTATCTGAGCGATAAGCGCCAGATGCCTATGTTTAATCTTGCAATCAGATATCAACAATTGAAACAGGTTGTCTGCTATCAGCGGATACAAGAATTTGAGCAGGCAGTTGGCTTTATCTGGTTTCGTGAAAGATAGAATCTGTCAGTATTTCCCCGCATAAACGCTTTTAGCTTCTGATGTCTATTTTTTAACAAACTCTGTCTTTGCGTTGGTATAAGCATCTCTATTATGCTCAAACAGCTTCCATAGCTGTAATTTCATACTTTCATATTCTTGGGCTATTTGTGGATGTTCATTCAGGTAATCTCTGAAATACAATTCATCTAAAGACATTTCCGATAATTGTCGGATGAAAAATCCTATCAGGCAGCATCAGAAATCTTATCTTAAATTCTCTGTCATCTGTGTGTGCTCCTTTTTATATTCAGAGGCAGAGAGGCCGGTATGCTT
>CANOBT010000100.1 GCA_947564305.1 uncultured Lachnospiraceae bacterium
TTGTTTTTTCTGTTTCCTTTTTCTTTACGCTGTTCGCTGTACTGCTTTCTGCTGTGCTCTGCATTGCATAGCTGCTGTAATTCTGCTTCTTGACGGAATAGTCAGGAAGATTCCTGTTAATTTCCATTGCCATAATATAATTCTCCTTAATAAAATTTACTTGAAATTCAGTTCTCTAACCCTTTAACATAACAGACAGTATGAATTTTTCTTTTTCTGCTATACAATCCATATCACCCCCATATTTCAATGCGCAATACCTGATATTTTTAAGCCCAATGCCATGTATATTACTATCAGCCTTTTGGGAGCAAGGAAAACCGTCTTTCCCCCATACTATCTCCCCATCAAAGCTGTTCTCAATTTCTATGAAAAACATTTTCTGTTTCCAAAAAGATTTAATCTTGATATACAGCTCTTTCTTTTGATTTTTCAGCCTTGCTTTCCGGCAGGCTTCAATCGCATTATCTAACCCGTTATTTAAGATAATGCCTATGTCATAAGCCCTTACATGAACCTTATCCGTCAATAGAAAGCCGTCCGCTTCTAAATGGATATCTTTCAATTCCTTTGCCGCATAATAGAACTTGCTGCTGATAACTGCGTCACTTACCACATTTCCCGTATGTATTTTCTGTTCCAGATTCATCAGCGTTTTCTGCATATCTTCAAAATACTCGGTAATTTCTTTATTTTCCTTTATCGGCCGTTCTCTTAACAGTTTTTCCATAACTGCCATTTGGTTTTTCATATCATGCTTTACATGGTTGACGCTCTCATAAAAACGCTCCATTTCCAACATGGAATTTTGCATTTGCGAAATCTGGTTCTCCAAAACGCTTTTTTGTGTGCGTTCCTCCTGCAAATCCATCATCTCTTCTTGAATCCGAAATCCATATAAAATAATCAGCCATACAGCCACAAAAACGATAATAACAAACAGATATACCGCCCTGTAATTGTCATACTCCACGATATACCCCCGCTCATTTATCATAAGTAATACAAAATAGAGGGCCACAGAAACAAGACTTCCCAAGAGAGCAGGCAAAATATGGGCAATCAGTTCTTTTGTGCTTCTTTCATCTATCGAATGGTTATGGTTCTTTACTATGGTTTTTATAGAAAAATAAAATAGTGCTACCGCTGTCATATCCATGAAACAGTATATAGTATCTGCCAATAGCTTAGCGACTGTCACATTCTGAAAAACTTCTATATGCCATGTCAGCCTCTCCAGCCCGTCTACCAAAAACAGCCTGACAATATATCCAATCTCACTGAAAACATACAGTAGTGCTATAAAAAGCAATGTCAAAAATAAATGTATAATCTGCCTGTTTCTATAAAAACATACCCCGATCACATAGACAGCACACATACGGAAAACAAAACTCAGCAAATATTTTTCCAGAGTATATGGCAAATCGGAAAACACTAAGTTTCTGACTGCCAGATTTACAGCAAGCCAGGCTGATATTGTTAAAATTTTGCTAAATACTTCTCTTTTGATTCTCTGCCCGCCAAATTTTCCAAAAAGCATGCACAGGCAGTACCCGTCAATGATATATGCAGCGGCTTCAATAAAAGGCTGTATAACCTCATACATGGGAAACACCCCCATTCCGCAGGTATCTCATATACTGTTTGACAAAATCATGGTATCTGTCCTTTGACAGATATATTTTCTCCCCATTCGTTAGCAAAATGTTTTCCGTATCATATTCAGCCACATAGGATAAATTCACTAAATACCCTCTATGACAGCGGCAAAAGCCCTCCCCGGCTTCCCGTTCCATATCTGCCATAACACCATAGAATGAAATTTCCCCTCTCACTGTATGGACGGCAATTTTACGCATTTCATTTTCAAAGTAAAGGATATCTGCAACATTCAAGGTTATGTTCTTATTTCTTGTTTTGATAAATATCTGCCTGCTTTTTAAGCCCCGCTTTTTCTCTATTTCTTTTTTTGCCCTTTCAAGCACCTCCTGCAATTTCTCATGATCAACAGGTTTAATCAGATAATGCAGGGCTGCCACGTCAAAGGCTTCAAATACATATTCTTTTGCCCCGGTTATAAACACGATAACGCTTTCTTCGTCCAGTTCCCGTAATTTCTTAGCGGTTTCCACACCGTTCATTTTTTCCATTTGAATATCCAAAAAATATATGTCAAATACCTCTCCCTGCGATAATAATTCCTCACTGGAAAAAAAGCCCTGTATCGCAGCGTCCGTCATATATTCTTTTATCCTGCCGCTAATCTGTTCAACAAATACCGGCTCATCATCACAGACTGCGATTTTCAGCATACAATCACCCCCATTTCTTTATCGTTCTTTCAATATATATCGACAAATTTTTTACCGAAACTTATGAAATGTAACCAATCCCCCTTTGAAATGTAACTAATCTCTTTTTGTTGAAAATTGATTTCCCTTGCTTAAGTAATCTGGCATAGCTAAAAGATAAAAGCTTTCCCGATACCATCTCCGTTCCCAATAAATCCTTATCTGATTTTTCTTTAAAGTATCAAGAAATGAAAAAATCAACCCATACATAGTAAAAACCCCTGCAAATGGCATATCCACGCCACCTACAGGGGTTCTAATTCATATAAGCATCATCCTATTTCGACAAATTATGTAAAATCGGCAAATGATTCAGACAGGGCGGCAAATGCATCATATGATGATTTGTCATAGGTGTTAAAATCATCCCGCCCCTAGTCAATCTCCCCCAAAATACTAACAGCCAAACCGAACGAAAGTCTGTAGTCACTCCGCCCTCCTCTAATATTCTCATTACCCATTCTTCCGGTACCAGAGATTGTATCTGCTCCAAGGTCAGCTCATTTAATATGCGGCGTGTATTTTTTCCTACTGTAATCATATAATCACGAAGTGCAAGAACATCTATCCCTTTTCCGAATTCCACCGCTTCATCAAATTCCAATGCATTGCCTGTGTCCGTAATACACGCCCCGATTTTTCTTTGCCATTCTGCATTAAATATCTGAGCCTGATTCACCATTAAAATATTACTTACCAAATCCTCGATACGGTATGTATGCCAAAATTGCCAGCACAGGGGAACTTCCCTTGTTCCTGCATAGTGCAAGTCTACATCATAGTCTTCTCTTGGTACGATTGCATTCTGGTTCCCCAACAGCATATAGTCCAAAACATAATCCGCAATTGTTTTTTCCGTTCTTCCTGAAATTTCGGCAGGATGTACCATCGAATGAACCTCTAATGTCAGTTTTCTTATCCTTTCTATATCCGTTCCTTTTAAAGCCTGTGTTAAATCCTGATATTTTTCTGTGATTGACGCAAATAATTTCTCTTTTGTCATATGGTCTGTCTCCTTTTCCATCAACATTTTGTTCCATTATACAGATCTTCTACGACAACTATATGTCGTAATTACTCAAAAAATTTTTTGCGGTTTCAATCAGCTCTTTTTTATATTCCTCTGGTCCTATTACTTTCACCTTATTCCCAAAACTAAGCAGCAGCGCTTTCCATAATCTTTCTTTTGCAGGAACATCGATAAAGATACGACTCTTCTCTTCCGTAAGTTTTTCAATCGGGCAATCTGGAAAATACTCTGTCATCAGTCCTGCCTCTTCGTTATTAAACTGAACTTCAATATGAATAGAAGTTTGATAGTATGCCTGCTCAGCGTCTTTCATAAGTTTTTCGATATCTCCATGCTCCACATCAGAAATCGTTTCCGCTTTATGTAAATTGCATATTCGGGCGACCTTAAACGTTCGATACTGCTTCTTTTCAGGAGAATAGGAAAACAAATACCAAGCATACCATTTATAATGTATTGCCAATGGCTCTACATATTGTTTTGACTTTTCTCCGCTGGCATTCTGGTAATCAAATGTAACGTGCCTTCTTTCTTCAACAGCCTGTTCTAACAGTTTCTTCATGCACTGTACCTGGGTATTTTCTCTTGTTACCCCAAAATCCCAAAATACCTTTTGTCCGCCCTCTTTTTCTATGATTGCATTATACTTTTCAATCAATGCCTTTAGTGTATCACTTGTATAGGAAGTTGCCAGACTTTCCAGGGCTTTTATGATCATCTGCTGCTCATCATCTCGAATATCACTATTCTTCATTTTATAAGTTGGCAGAATAGAATATCCTCCGTATTTTCCACCTTCCGCATAAACGGGTATCCCAATGGATGAAATACTCACTATATCTCTTTGAATTGTCCTTACTGATACATGAAAACGTTCTGCTAAATAGCTGGCAGGAACTTTATCATGATTGAGTAAATAAATGATCATTTCCAATATTCTGTCTACTTTCATTCGGGATTTCTCCTGCTTTTGCAGCTCAAGCATCTTGAACACAAACTATAAGCTTTGCTAAAGCTGTTCCAAAGCTGAAATCAAGCTTTAGAGCAGCTTTAGAGAATTCTATTTTTTACTTCCCAATATCCAAATCTTTTTCCGCCTTTACGTTCTATTGTACCATCATTTACCAATTCTTTAACAGCTCCTTGTATATGTGTTCTTGTCTCATTCAAAACTTCCTGTAATTCCTTTTGAGTTGATGTCGGTTTTTTTTGTAAATATTCCACTACTTTTATTTTTAAATCTATATGCCCAACTTTTGAATCTAGTTTTGAAAATTGTTTATTAGATATCGAAATGGCAGCCAACTTTATCATAATATCTTCTGAATGCACCACATATTCCGGCTGTAAGGTTCCGTATTCGTTACACACCTCAAAGATTTTTTGAATTCCCCGTCCCCAACTTTCAATATAGCCGGCTCGGAAAAACGCTCTTGCAATTTTAGGATTATATGGTCGGGATTGATGCCTTTGTAACAGGGACTCCATTGTCCAATCGGATGGAAAAGCACATTCATTACTGATATACATTGCATCGTCTTCAATACGGACTTGTATAGGTATTCCGGCACTCCATCGGGAATGCACAAGCGCATTATAAAGAGCCTCCCGCACTGCGTCTTTTGGAAAAGGATAAGTTTCTACTCTAGTCAAATTGTCATACGTAATAGGAGCTTTCAAATATTTTAAATATATCAATTCTATTACACGCTCAGCTTGCATAAACAACGATCCTATCACTTCATCCTGATACAGCAAATCAGATCCTTTCCCAAATCTTCCAATTTTTGTGTAAGTTCCAAACATCCATTTTTGTGGTGTTCGATGAAAAAGGAGCACTGCTGCTCTGGTAAGTCTTCCATCTTTTAACAAATCCAGACTGTCCAAAAGCTCTGCGTTGCTCATATTCAAGTCATCTTTCGTCATACGTTTGCTTCGAACTGCTTCCCGCCGAAAAATATCAAAGCTTTCCTTGTCCAAATCTTCTACCGTCACTCCTTCAATCACAGAATCTTCCCATCGTATACCGGTTTTTGAAGATATAAATTCAGTTAAAACCGTACCTCGTAGTACTTGTTTTGTGCTGCCACTCCGAAAATGGTATTCGCCCTTATAACTAACTGGATAGCTGCTAGGACTTACAATAACTTCAATATATTCCAAACCATTTTTTGATAGCAAATTTACGTCTGCAAGAAATCCCAAATTTGTTTGAATCTTATTGGGTAATTCTTCCAAGAGCTTTCTACCATTCTGTATACCAATAATTTTACCTGTATCATCTATTCCGATATAAATTCTTCCTCCTTGGGCGTTAGCGAATCCACATATCCATTTTAGATATTCGTCGCGCCATGATTCTTTCCATTCAATATTTTGGCTTTCTGCCATGAACAGCCCTCCTTAATCCATTACCTTCTGCAATAATCCTATCTCTCCTCGGTTTAAACAAATTATAAAACATCATTCAGTGTAACATCCGGTGCTAAACAGATACTTTTCTAAACGAAATCTTATCACGCATCTGTGAATTTATCAATGATTAATGTTTGTATCTTTCCAACTGAAAACTTAACACGGCAGTCTGCTTGCTAATGTGCCAATCAACCGTTAAAGAAAAGGCCAGGAACCCAAAAACAGATTCCCAGCCTTCTTTTTTCTAATGCCTGTTCCTATACTCGTTGGCAGACATCCCTTCCATCTTTTTAAACACCCTGGAGAAATGAGCCAAATCCTGAAATCCCACCATCTCAGCTACATCACAGATTCGAAGCGACGGATTTTTCAGCAATTCTTTGGACTTTTCCATGCGTGCGCCGTTTAAGAGTTCCGAAAACGTCTTGCCTGTATGCTTTTTCAGCAGCTTGGATAAATGCCACTGGCTGACATAGACCTGCTCTGCTACATCGGTCAGGCGGAGCCTTTCCTGGGAATTCTCCCGTATATACTCCAAAGCGTTCTTCACAATAAAGCTGTTCGCCTCGTTATTCTGTGCTTCTTCCTGCGCGTCTGTCTCCTCGGAGTTTTCTGTCTCTTCCACTTCTTTTGCTGTTTCCTGCCCGGATGTGCCCGGCGCCTTATGCCCCGCCTGAGCAAGACTTCTTGCCGCGGCCTCCATAGCCTCCTCCAATTCATTCATCTTGGAGGGTTTTAACAAAAACCTTGATACGCCAAGTTCAATCGCCCTCCTGGCATATTCAAATTCCCGATAGCCGGTCAGAATGATAATCTGCATATCAGAAAACTCTGATTTCAGGCCCGCAATCATCTTAAGACCGTCCATCTCAGGCATATTGATATCCGTAATCATGATATCCGGCCTTTCCCTGCGAACTAATTCCATCCCTTCCCTGCCATTATAGGCATAACCTGCTACCTGGCAGTTCCACTTCTCCCAAGGCATTGTTTTGGACAATCCTTCTACGATTAAAGGTTCATCATCAATAATTGCCACTTTGTACATCTCAAATCCCTCATTACATAAAACTATCCGTCTTTTTCCAGGTACTTACCCTTTCACTGCACCCACGGTCATCCCTTTTATAATATACTTCTGCAGGAAACAATATACAATAATAACCGGAACAATAATCAGTGCTACGACCGCTGCCATCAGCCCATAATCTGTCCCTTCTTTTGCACTGATGCTGTTCAGCATCATGGTAATGCTGTACATATCCGGCCTTCTCAGGAAAAAGGACTGTGTAAACAAATCATTATAGCTCCACAGGAAAGAGAAGATTGCCACTGTCGCAAAAGACGGCTTGGTCAGCGGCATGATTACTTTAAAATAAATCTGATACGCATTGCAGCCTTCCATATAAGCTGCTTCCTCCAACTCAATGGGCAGTCCTTTGATGTAGCCGATCAAGACCACCATAGCAAATGCAAGATTTCCCGCTACCTGCGGCAAGATTACGGACAGCATATTCAAAAACCAACTTCCTGTGTTGGCGATTCCCCACCGAAATTCCATTTGAAATACCGAAATGACCGTGGCGAAGGCTGGAAACATCATAGCCCCGACCACAAGCATGTTAATCACACCGGAGCCGAAAAACTTATATCTGGCAAGCGCATAAGCCCCCATGCCTGCCAGCAGGACTACGATCAGCGCTACCATACAAGAGATAAACAGACTGCTCTTGTAAGAACCCAGAATATCCACTGTCTGGAAAGCTTTCCTGTAATTTGCCGTCGTAAATAATTCTCCAAAAGGCATTGCGAAAGAATTTGCCAGAATCTTGTCTTTTGCTTTGAAAGAATTCTGCAGTACCCACATAATCGGATAGATTGTAGTCAAAGCCCATAGAATCAGGAACAGATACACCAAAATCATTCCTGGAGAACTCTTTTTTGTCTTCGTCATCGCTTCTCTCCCCCTATCCTAATAGTCTTTTTCGCGGAAAATCCAATTCACGATTCTGGATAATACCACTCCCAATACTACGATCAACACTGCCAGAGCCGCACCGTAATCCACATTCTTCGTCTCCATCGTGTGATAGTACATATAAGTACCGGTCAGAAACGTGCTCTTCAAAGGCATGCCCTTAGGGAACATCACCCACGGAAGGTCAAATACCTTGAGTGCACCTGTCACCGCTAAAACACTACAGGTACAGATTACATTGTGAAGAAGCGGAATGGATATGTACCGTACACTCTGCAATCTGGACGCGCCGTCTATTCTCGCTGCCTCATATAACTCTTCCGATATATTATTTAAGCCCGTGACCAAGATGACAAAATAGAATCCCACATACTGCCACATGACCGGAAGCATCATCGTAAAGATAGCAATCCCTTCCGCTTTCCAGTCTGTAAGATTCTGCTTTCCTAATATTTCTAACAGTTGATTCACCATCCCCTTATCATACAGGAAGATCAGGTTAAACATCAAGCCTAATGCTGTAGCGGAAATCACGATAGGGAAGAAGAAGACGGTCCTGAAAAATGATTTTCCTCTGCCGATATTGTCTACCATCAGCGCCAGCACGATTGCGATTCCCACCTGGCCAATCAATGTGACAAGCATCATAATGATTGTATTTCTGACGGAAGTCCACACGTTCGGATCGTGAAGCATTTCCGCATAGTTGCTGTACCACGGAGTATTGAAACTGGTTCCGGCGCTGCCAAGCTGCTTTAATTCCATAAAACTGTTCATGATATTTTTAAAGAAAGGATAATAAAGAAACACCACCATGAACAAAAAGGCCGGAAACAGGAATACTAACGCGGGTTTCTTATTTCTATAAATATTTGCCCCCATAAGCCACCTCCATCTTAAAAAAGGATTCCCCTATTGCTTCAAAAGGGCAGGATTACCCTGCCCCTTTTCAGTCTGTACCTATTGTTTTCTATCATTCCCTTACTGGTTATGATATGCCTCAAGGCCCTCTGCCACTGCGTCTTCCGCCGTAACTTTTCCTGTTACAATTTCCGGCATCCCGTCGAATGTAGATACACGGCAGTCACCCATGAACAGATCCTGCACTGCGCCTGTCAGGGAGGTTACACCTGACATCATCTCCATAGACTTCACCTGCAATGCATTAAACTCTGTCTCATCTACTTCCGGCGCATTCTTCAGAGCGGATGCCGAGTGCTGTGCAAACTTGGGAACCACACTGTCAGAAGTCATGTACTCTACGAAATTCACTGCTGCTGCCTGTTTCGCCGGATCATCCCATGCTTTCTTTGTAATAAAGTAGCCGGAGGAGATACCGCCAACCAGATCGCTTGCTTTTCTGTCGCCCTTGCCTGGTACATAAGTCACATCAAACTTGTCCAATTTATCCACATCCAGTGTCGTCGGATCTTCTGGGTCTGACTGGCATGCACCTACAATGCCGCCCACTTTCCAGGAACCGTCAATCAGGAATGCCGCCTTGCCTTCCGTGAACATTGCGAATGTCTCATCATCCGTTGCAGAAAGTGTATTTTCCGGGAAATAACCTGCCTCATACAGTTCTTTAATATCATTCATACCTGCAACCCATGCCTTACCGTTTTCATCTCCTACATCCTCTGGAATCTCAAGATGAGTCTCCGGAGACTGGTTATTAAAGATTGCGAACTCCCACCAATAATGAGGAATGTTGCCCAGTGCTGCAGCAATCGGTGTATAGCCTGCTTCTTTAATCTTCTCACAGTCTTCTTTGAACTGGTCCATCGTGTAATCGCCGTCTGGCTTGGTTACTCCTGCCTCTTCCAAAATCTCTGCGTTAAAGAACATTGCCTCCCAAAAACCGTTTACTGGTACTGCATACTTCTTGTCATCCACCAAGGAAGGTGTAATCAAATCGTCGTTCATATTGGTCGCATATTCCGGATACTCTGCACGGATATCGTCAATGGAAACTACTTTGCCGGCTTCAATAAAACTGTTGGAATCTGCACCGTTGAAGAAGAACAGCACATCCGGCTCAGAACCAGTCTCAAAGTCTGTCACAACCCTTGTTTTAAAGGTCTCATCAGCAGTTGCGGATGTGTCAACCACGGTATTTCCTGTCTCTGACTCCCACGCCTTCACTGCATCCTTGTAATTCTGCGCGTTAGTATCCTCACCTGCAAAGGTGGTGGTTACTACCAGTTCTACCGGTTCCGGCTCTCCTGAATCACCGCCTGTGTCACTCCCTGAATCTGTGGAAGAAGTGCCGCCGCCCTGGCCGCCACCGCCGCATGCCGTCATCGTAAATACCATTACTCCCGCAAGCATCGCTGCAATTATTCTTTTCTTCATTGTCGTTCCTCCCTTTCTTCTGTAACCAATCATGGTCCTTTCAATCGTCTGTTTCTTTGTTATACTTATCATACTATTTTAAGAGAAAAAACGAAATTGCCAGCATTGTCATTTTTTGCATTTTATTGTCATTTTAGCGCAGCACTTTTGGATGTTTTTGCACGTTATCATTCTTTTGGCACAGTAGTTTTGAGCAAAATTGTACTAACTGTATGCCCAATATCATTTTTATCTATAAACAATCCACAATTCTCCCCATATATCATCTTAATCCTCTGGTCAACATTGCGGATACCCAGGCTTACTCGTTTCTCCCCGGAGACTTTCGCATCCGGTGACAGAAGCCTGTCAATCTTTTTTCTATCTTCTTTTGACAGATGGCCGCTGTCCTCTACCTCGATACGCAGATAACCGTCCCCACACTCATGAAGCCGAATCTCCACCTTGCCCTCTCTTGCAAAATCCATGCCATGCTCCACCGCATTTTCCACAATGGGCTGAACAATCAGACGGGGCACCTGAACATCCATCCACTTTTCATCTATCTGTTTGACACACTGGAACTTCGTCCCGAAACGCTGCTGGATAATATACAGATAGGCATCCGCATAGGCCATTTCCTCGGCAATCGAGTGAAACTGCTGTTCCTTCCGGTTCATAGTCGCTCCCAACATCGTAGAAAGCGCCTCGATCATACCGCTCACCTTATAGTTTCCATTCAACCGTGCCTCCCAGTTGATAATCTCCAATGTATTATTTAGAAAATGAGGGTTAATCTGAGATTGCAGCGCCATGATCCTGGCATCTCTGAGTGCAATTTCTTCCAGATAAATCTTATCAAACTGATTCTTAAGCTGGCTGGACATATGGTTAAACGAATCCTTTAACTGGTAGAATTCTTCATTGTCTTCTTCATTCACAACCTGGATTCCGAGATTTCCCTCCCTTACCTCGTTGGCCGCGGTAATTAACTGCCGTATCGGAAGGGTGACTTTTTTATAGAAGAAACGCATCATCTGAACTACCAGAGGTATCATGAACAGAAGCAGAATAATGAAAAGGTATTCTAAAGTGCTCATCTGCGCATGTGTAATCCGCTTATCAATCTCCACTGCAGCCACCATCGTCCCGCCATACAGGTTCATCCTGCGGTATGCATGGATAGATTCCCACCTGCCGCCCCGCACATAAAGCTCCTCCTGTTCTTCCAACAATCCGGCAATATCGTCCGGCAGAGATTCTGCATTTCCCTCCTGCCCTGCCATCAAAAGTTTCCCATTCCAATACACCGCTGCGCCTTCATATCCCCACATTCCGATATAACTCTCCATCAACGAGGACTGATTCAATTCCAGAATCAGCACAGCGTAGGGTTTGAATTTAGAATTCAGGAGGTTTCGCACCATATAGACTCTTCCTCCGATTTCTGCCAGCGTTGTACCTGTATCAAGGCTCTCTGCCACCTTAAGAAGCTTTTCCTGTGCCGTGTTATAAAAAAATTCGATATCCCGGTAAGTCCCCCCGCTGCTGTTATTGATTGCAAAACATTTTTCCGAAGGCTCCTCCAATATCACTAGCTCGGCAGTCCGGCAGTTATCGTTGTACTGATACTGTTGTTCTAAGAAAGTCTCCGCGCTTGAGCGAAATGTGTTCTGCTTTCTGTCCTTAAGATAGTCTGCGTAGCTCTTGGCAATCACAGGCATGTAGGAAGCGTTTTTCGACGCAATCTCACAGTTTTTCAACTGCATACGCATCATCTGCGTGCTCTTCTCCAGAGAGTTCATAATCGTATGCTTCACCTGCTCGTGGCTGTTCACCGCCACGAAAAAAACAATAATAAAAATCAACATAAAAAGCGGAAAAAACCACCCAAATAAGAGCCGTCTTACCATGCTCCATCTGAGTGATTTTCTCCCGCCAAATCTCTGTTTCATTTGTTCCATGTATTTCTTCATGTTCATTTTGAATCCTTTAATACTTTCGTTTTCAGCAATTCATTGTACTAAGAGGCAGCGCGCTGATGCGCGCGTAGGTCATCAAACCTTCGGTTTGGTGACATTGTATCATAATCCAAGATATTTTTCAAAGATTTCACAGAACGCGGACGCCGCACTCTTGTCTTTCATCTCGCAGAAAATCCGAAGGAGCGGTTCTGTCCCTGAAAAACGCACGGAAATCCATCCCCCATCCTTTAAATAAATCTTCAGCCCATCCAGATAAGAGATATTTTCGACTTCATACGGAATCTCCGGCAGTTCCTTATCCTCCAAAAGCCGCCTGCGGATCTCCTCCTTTTTCTTAGGACTGAAATGATAGTCTCTCTCCTCTAACGCCATACCGCCATATTCTTTACGAATCATCTCCATGAGTGCTGACAGTTTCATACCGGACACGGCAATCATTTCCACCAGAAGAGCGGATGCATAGATGCCATCCTTGCCTTTGATATGTCCTTTCACAGCCATACCACCTGAAGACTCCCCGCCAATCACGGCGTCTGTCGCAAACATTTTTGCGGAAATATGCTTAAATCCTACCGGAACCTCATAGCATTTCTCACCAAAGCTCTCTGCCACCCGGTCCAGCAGATGTGTGGTACATATGTTTCTCACTGCCGGTCCATGCCATCCTTTGTATTTGACCAGATAATAGTAAAGCAGCACGAGAATGTCATTGGGATGCAGGAAATTGCCCGCGTCATCAATGACGCCAATCCGGTCGGCGTCTCCATCTGTCGCGATTCCCAAATCGCACTTCTTATCCAACACATGATTCTGTAACGCCCGCAGGGTCTCCGCCGTAGGCGCCGGCAGTTTTCCTCCGAAAAGGGTGTCATGCCGCTCATGAATCGTCTCCACCTCACATCTTGCAGTCATGAGAATGGTCTTCAGGGAAGTTTCACTGACACCGTACATGGGGTCTAACGCAACTCTCAGCCCGCGTCTCTTAATCTGGTTCATATCCACCGTGTCAATGATACTGTCCAAGTACTCATTCAAAGGATAAATTTCCTCGATCAATCCCTTTTCCAGACCTTCGGCATAGTTCATCTCATCCACCGGAATATCGGTGACCTCATTGATATAGCGCTCCATATCGGCGGTCTGTTCCTCGTCCGCATCCCGGCCGCCCCAGGTAAACACCTTAATTCCATTATAGACTGCAGGATTATGGCTTGCTGTGATCATCATGCCGTAATGAAATCCATGCTTCATGACATAAAACATCACAAGCGGCGTGGGCGCTGACTTATTAATCAAATACGCCTTAATCCCCTCTGCCGCAAAAACCTGAGCCGCCCACTGCATCGCTTCCTTAGACAGGAAACGTCTGTCATAGCCCAAAACGATTCCATCCTGCTCCACCTGTTCCTCACGCATCTTATCACAGACAGCTCTGGATAAAATCTGGATATTCTCTTTCATAAATCCGTCTCCAATCACAGCCCGCCATCCGCCGGTTCCAAATTTGATCATGGCTTTCTCCTTCCATTTGTGCCCAATCTGCAGCGCAGATTGATTGCCTGCCGCCTCTTTTTCGTATGATGGAACCACTGTATACTATCCCATCACAACCTCAACTATATGCCTGCTGCCCGCCTCCATCGGTACAACCTTGTCCACACTCACACCGTCCACTCGAATCTCCTTGACCCCTTTCATGACACCCTCCGGGTTGCTTACCCGAATATCATACTCTGCCCCTCTCCAGATACGGGTCACCTGAAATCCCTTCCACTGCGCCGGTATACATGGTTCTATTTTTATTGTATCATAATCCGGACGAATACCCAACATATATCTGGTGGCTGAGAAATAAGCCCAGCCGCCGGAGCCCGTCATGAACGGATGATGTGCCCTTCCGAATGCACTGTGATCCTTTCCTGCGATAAACTGGCAATAGGAATAAGGCTCTGACTCTCTGACCTCAATGTTGTCATTCTGCCAATATGGGCAGAGTGCATCATAAAATTTCATTGCCAGATCGCCTCTTCCTCTCATGCATGCTGCTGCCCAGGCCCACGGATTGGGATGTGAAAAAACAGCGCCGTTTTCTTTCAGTCCAGGATAGACTCTGGTGACAAACCCAATTTCATCATCCGGCGCCGTATAGGATGGTGTATTTAAAAGGATTCCATAAGGCGTATACAGATACTCGTCTATGGCCGCGAGAGCCTTGTCTGCTTTCTCATCATCTGCTGCTCCTGACAGAACTGCCCATGCATTAGACTCTAAATGTACCCGGCCTTCGGTATCCGCCTGTGTGCCAATCTTTCTGCCATTTGCAGTGATACCCCGGATAAACCACTTGCCATCCCATAACTGAGTGTTGCATACTTCCTTTACTTTCCTGGCAATCTCTGTATATTTCCTGACATCTTCTTCATTTCCTAAATATTCGGCCAGACTGATAAATTGTTCTAGTGCCCAGTAATGCAGGAAACTTACCATTGCACTCTCGCCGCCCCCCAGATTCAGGCAATCATTCCAATCAGCCCGCAGGCCTTTGCAGACACCTGTGCGCCCCACCTGACTTGTGGAAAAATCCAGAATCCGTTTCAGATGCCTATAGACTGTTTCCGTCTCCTGTCTTCCTTCTAAAAATGTGTCGGCATAAGGAAGATGACTGTACGCAAAAGAAATCTCTCCCGTCTCCTTAATATATTCCACCACTGATGCCACAAGCCAGAGTGCATCGTCAGAGCAGGCATCCTTCAAACCGTGTATGATGCTGTCCTTATCCGGTTCCGGGATAACTGTGGGAGACTTGAATGGTCTGGCGCCCTTGTCCTCCTGGAACCATTCGGGCTGAAACAGATGCAGTCCATAGCCTTCGGTGGTCAGTCCGCGCAATAGCTGTTCGATGCGCTCCTTACATTTTTCCGGATTGGAATGAGGGATAGTCATAGCATCCTGCGCTGTGTCCCTATATCCTAACCCGACTCTTCCCCCCACCTCTATGAAAGAAGCAAACCTCGAAAACATCACGTTAATCTCTGACTGGTACAGCGTCCATGTGTTAATCAGCGCATTCATCCCCTCATTGGGAGTCTGAATCTGCAGTTTAGAACACTTATCCTCCCAATATTGCTTTAAATCCCTATAGACCGCATCTACCGCAGACGTTTCCGCATACTTCCTGCGCACACGTCTGCCCTCTTCCCGCCTGCCTTCACCCAACATAAAGATAAGACGTACCTCTTCCCCCGGCTGCAGGAGCAGGTCTTTCTGCAGGCTGCCGCAATGATTTCCGCCTTTTTCATAAGACGAAGAACATTTTCCCGCCTGTACTGCTCTCGGATTCGTCTCTGTATTGTATGTTCCGATAAACCGGTTTCGCATACAGTCGAAACCATCCGGCTCAAAATTAGCTGTAAAATATTGATACCCTTCTTCCTCGTAAAACAAGTCCTCTTCAATGATGCCGTCCTTATAGGAAACTCCCGCACAGTAAAGGCTCATCTGGTAGTTCTGATTGTCAATCATAATGTGGTGGAAGGAAAATTCCAGATAGGAAAATACACTGAGATTCCGTGCCTGCTCTCCCTCATTTCGAATCTTCACATCCCACAACTGCACCGCTTCTCCCCTGGGTATCACCATCGTCTGAGATGCCTTGATGCCGTCGTATTCGCACTCATACACCGTATAGGACAACCCGTGGCGGCAGCGGTATTTAGCCTGGTCTAAGGGCTTGCCCACAGGCTGCCACGATACGGACCAGTAATCTGCCTTGTCATTATCTCTCAGATAAACATAGAATCCCGGCCTGTCCAGTGGAACTGCATTGGCCCGGAAACGGCTGATCCGGTGATACTCCGGTGTCTTGTAGAATAGATAGCCGCCTGCCGTGTGGTTCACCACGGCAGCCATATCCTCCACACCAAGATAATTTGTCCAGGAGCAGGGAAGATCCACCCGTTCAATCACATACTCTCTGTTGTCATTGTCAAAATATCCATATTGCATCACACCCACCTGTCCCTTTCCTGGCCCGGAAAAACCGGGCTGAATTTTGCTGTTCTGTATATAAAACTTTTTAATAAATACTGGAATTCAGCCCGTTGGTTTCCCGCGGCCAAACGAATTGAGAGTCTTACTTATACTCTATTATAAAGAAGGTTTCTGAGTTTAAGAATTGTTTTTCATGTGATATTTTGTCAATTTTTGTTACTATTTTACATCTGCGCAAGATATTTCTGAACCGTTGTCCTCACTGCCCCGGCGCCCGCTATTTCCTCACGGAATATCTCCTCAATGAGGGTTCCGATTCCCGCGGTATAAAGATTGATATAAAATACATTTTCATTGGAGAGAATCCATTGTAACTGATCCGTCAAGCTGGATGGGTCTCCGAGTACAATCGTAGAAAGCTGCTTTTGCATCTCCTCCGCCATCGGGTCCGGCGCAAGCTCATAAGTATTCCCCTTATCGTCCACACCAAGAAGATAACGGAGCCATCCGGCAATCGCCAACGGAATACCTTTCAATTTCTTTGCGTCCCCATATTTTTCCACATAAGATTTTATCGTAACACCAAAACGCACACCCAGTCCCTGAGATGCATCCGTACACAGGCGCAGGCAGGTATCGCCCAGATATGGATTTGGGAATCTCTCTTTCATACACTCGTCTAAAAATGCCTTCGGAGATATGATTCCCGGGTCCTGAACGACTTCCATACCTTCTTTATAACCGACTGTTTCTCCCAATTTAACCATATCCAAGTCTTTCATCTCATCGGAAAACAGGTCATATCCCAGTACGCATCCGTAGGGTCCAAGCGCTGTGTGTATGGGATTCAGGCAGACAGTCACTTTCATCCGCTCAGATTTGTTGACCGTATCCCGGTCTGTCATGTAGACCCCTGCTTTTTCCAATGGCGGACGGCCATTTGGGAAGCTGTCTTCGATGACAAGATACTGCGGTGCCTCGGCATTCACAAAGGGAGCGATATAGGTTCTCTTTGACGTAATCACAGGCTGCATATTTCTAACTCCTGCCGCTTCCAGTTCGTCCGCGATTTTGTCTGCCGGCCTTGGTGTGATCTTGTCAATCATCGTCCATGGGAAAGAAACCTTTGTCTCATCACTGACGTAAGCTGCAAAACCGTCATCTACAAATCCACGCTTCTTCCATTCTTCTGCCATGATAAGAACGGATTCCCTTAGCTTCTCTCCATTTTGAGAACAGTTGTCCATGGATACCAGAGCAAGAGGTTTACCTCCGTTCCGGTAACGTGCCAGAAGCATTGCCGTTACGACTGCCATAGCGCTGACGGCTTTTTCGGGACCATTTTCAATATCCTTTTCAATAAATGGGAAAAAGGTGTTATCTGCATTTTTCAACGCATATCCCTTTTCCGTAATGGTAAAGGAAACCATCTGCAGGCTTTCTGACTGAAAGATTTCTTTTAATCTGTTCCATGCCGACGAATCTTCGCACTGTGCTTTCAGTGCTTCTGCAAGGGAGGCAAGCACCTTCTTCTCTTGTCTGCCATCACCGTGGAGAATCACGCTGAGCGCCAGATTATCATAGGGATGATAAATCTTGTCGACCACATCCATATCAAAGGTTTCCACACAGGTGATTCCCCGGTCCATCTCGCCCTGCTCCAGCAAGGAGTCCGCGATTCCTCCCAGAAAAATACGGAAAATATTACCGATTCCAAAGTGTACCCATACAGGTGCTTTTCTCGCTGCCTCTGCAACTGCCTTTACATCATAGCCCGGGAGCCTGATATCTGCTTGTTTCCATTCCTCTCTCTTTTCCAATCCGCTCCATGTCAGTTCCATCACTTTTCCTCTTTCTTTCATTATTTTATTCGTTTAAATGAATTTTACACCACTATCTGCTTCAATCAGAAACAGGTAAATGCGCCGTCGATTACAAAATCAGAACCTGTTGTAAAGGAACTTGTGTCTCCGGCCAGGTATACACAGATTGCATCCAATTCTTCCGGTTTTCCCATTCTTCCAAGAGGAGCCATCTCATTCCATTTTTCAATCAGAGGAATCAGAGTTGGAGAATTCAATGTCAATTCCGTACCAATATATCCTGGACTGATGCTGTTGACGCGGACACCGCGCTTTGCCCATTCAATCGCAAGAGACTTGGTCAACTGAATCACCCCTGCTTTTGAAGCGTTATATGCGCATTGCGGCTGCGGCACGTTCACAATATGTGCGGACATAGAAGCCGTGTTGATGATAGAGCCGCCGCCATGTCCCAGCATGTATTTTCCGGCCGCTATATCAGTCAGGAAAATACCGTTCAGGTTGATATTGATCACCTTGCTCCACTGCTCGTAAGTCATCTCCTCTGCCGGTGCGTTGATGCAGATGCCTGCATTGTTATGGCAGAAATCTAAGCCTCCTAATTCATCAACCACCTGCGCTACCATCGTATCGACCTGCTCCGGGTTGGTACAGTCTGTGCCGATTGCGATTACCTTCCTGCCTGTCTTTTGGGCAAGCTCTGCCGCAGTCTTCTTCGCCTCTTCAAAATCCAAATCTACAATCGCTACATCTGCACCTGCCTCTGCAAATGCGGTTGCCGTGCTCTTACCAATTCCTCTCGCTGCTCCTGTTACAAATCCCTTTTTTCCATCCAGTCTCATTTTTTCAATAATTCCCATGACATTCTCCTTTATTTGATTTTATTTTGTAAAATAATTTATCAAATTATAGTCACATAATAATCCTATAGCTCTGATAAGTCAACATGTAATAATTCACAACATTCTCACTCTAAAATCATGAAAAATGCATAGTAGCTTTTTTATTACCATTCATGTTATAATATTATTTTATAAAATCATTTTACAAATAAGGAGGCTTCTATAGACATCATGAGAAAAAGCATTACTCCTAATCAAATCAAGCAAAATAACCGAAGCCTGATCTACCATTATATTTATCAGAATAGAAAGGTCTCTCAGCAGGATATCTCCTATGACCTCCGCCTGAGCCGTCCGACTGTTACGACAAATCTGACTGCCATGGAGCAGGAGGGAATGATTACGAAAAGCGGTCAGATAGATACCGAATATGTCGGAAGAAAGGCTGCTGCCTATTCCATCGTGTCAGATTATCGTGTCAGTATTGGTGTGGAAATTGTAAAAAGAGAAGTGAAAATAATTGCAGTCAATCTATACGGAGAAAAAATTGACCGTGTGACATATGAAATTACTTATGAATATAAAGAGTCTTATTTTGAAACTGTATGTGATAAAATCTTAGAATTTAAAAAAACGCTTGGTATCGCAGATGCGCAGCTTCTTGGAATTGGTTTTGCCATGCAAGGTCTGGTCTCTCCCGACCGGCAGACTGTTTTATACGGGAAAATCATGGATTTCACCGGCCTTTCTATCAAAGAATTTACCCGGTATCTTCCCTATCCCTGTTCCTTTATCCACGATGCATACAGCGCGGCTCTTTCTGAGATGTGGGTGTCGCCGGAACTAACTGACGCCTTTTATCTTTCCCTGAGTAAACATCTTGGTGCGGCTATCATTTCCAACGGCGAAATTATAACAGGAAAGCATGGACACAGCTCTACGATAGAGCATATCCAGATGGAACCACAGGGCGGAACTCTTTGTTACTGCGGCAAGCATGGATGCATGGAGACGCTTTGTTCTTTAGATGTACTTTTAAAAGAAAAGGAAACACTGGATGATTTTTTTGAAAAAGTCAGAAAAAAAGAGCCTTCTTTTTTAGAACGGTGGAATGTGTTTCTTAAAAATCTGGCTAAATCCATCAATCTGCTCCACTTAATTTATGATACTGATTTCATCCTTGGGGGCTATCTCGCCCAGTATTTGCTGGAAGAGGATCTCGCATTCCTGTATGGGCAGATTCAAGAGCTGACTCCTTTTGAAGAGACACAGGATTTTCTCCAGATCAGTAAAATGCCCAGACATAGTATCACAATCGGAGCCGCACTTCCCTATATACAGGTATTTCTAAATGGGATGGACGGCAGATAGAAAAAAGACGCATGGTTTAAAATGGACTGTTCCATGCGTCTTGTAAGTTTTACTGGCATAACGTTTATGTACACCTGACTCATTATTTTACTGGCTCGTTACTTCATCGAAAAAACTCCTCCTGAATCATGTTCTTCGCCTGAAGAAGATTGGAACATATTTTTGTACAAAATGGCATAATCCCGGAAGAGGCTTCTATCAAATCCGGAATCATAATCGTCATGCAGCCTGCTGCATGCCACCGACATTCGGATACCTTTTTCCCTGAAAAAATCCAATAGATTTATCCTTCATCTTATGGTATCATAATTCAACAAACGTAATTTGAGAAAGGAGGCATACACTATGGATTTACTTAAATTCAAAAAATTTAGAGATGAGTGTAATCAGAATTTACCGAAGGTTGTTGATGAAATACTAAGTACAGGCAAACATGAAAACCGCTGTGCTATTGGATTGATTACCACTGATGATTTTTATGGGTTCTATGTAACATGGAATTTTGGCAATGATATTAATACTGAGGAATATTTTGAATGGGCGCCTGATGATATTAGTGCGGATACAAATTTCCTCTATCAATCACTTGTAGACATTGTTGATAATTGTGA
>CANOBT010000101.1 GCA_947564305.1 uncultured Lachnospiraceae bacterium
ACCGCAAGGAGGCATATAAAAAGCTTGTGAAACATCCGTGCATCATTGCGGTTTTTCTAGGGGTGCTTTTGATGGTGTCTCAGGTAAGATTCCCGGTGTTTCTTGAAAATACTTTGGAAGGAATCAGCAAATGTATGGTTCCCGTCTCCATGCTCGCCATCGGGGCGATGCTGGCGGAGTCGGATATCCGGCGGATGTTTACCCGGGATGTGCTGTACTACTGTGCGCTCCGGCTTTTGGCGTACCCGCTGCTGATTCTGGGTGTGCTGAGACTGCTTGGCATCGACAGCGTGCTGTGCAGTACGATGGTGCTTTTGAGCGCGATGCCTATGGCTAGCACGACGGCGATACTGGCGGATAAATATGACTGCAGTCCGGAGCTCGCATCCCAGACGATATTCGTGTCAACGCTGCTGTCAATCGTGACGCTGCCGGTGTTTATGATAATTTTATAGCGAACAGAGTTCTCACGCGCAAGTCTGTTACTGTTCACTCCGTTCTCAGTAACCTTCGCAAATCCATCAAAAATTCACTTCGTGAATGGGATTTGCTCACTCCAGAATCACTTTCTTACGTACTTTGCAGTAAATGCAAAGTACTGTGTGAACAGTAACGCAAGTCTTCCTAAAAGTCTTCCCGTGCCAAATTTTCTGTGGAAATCCCGCTGTACTTATGCTACAATGCTTTCAGGGCATTATATTTCTAATTTTTCTATGGCGGATGCCATTCTATTTTCTTGATTCTTTTTAGAAATCTTCGATGCTCAGATTCCACAACAAAGCAACAGAAAGGAGCATTTTATCTATGAAAAACAAATTGCAGCAGTATTTCCCTATGATTCGGACGGCAGAAGAGGTCATGGAAATCATCGAGGGCAGAGAAGACTTAAAAACGATGTTTTACCGCTGGACAGAAAAACAGAGACTGGAGTTTTTGAATTTCTGTACAGGCGTCAAGGGTGTAAAGACAATGTACGACTTTATCAGCAAAGAAGTACTCAGTCCGGAATATACTCCGGAACGGGTGGACGAGCTTTTGTCTCTGCTCTTGGGTCAGGAAGTACGCATCCTGGAAGTCCTGCCAAATGACAGCACGAGGCTTGCAGATGAGTCTTCCCTGGTCATCATGGATATTGTCGTTCAATTAGAAGACGGCAGCATCGCCAACTTAGAAATCCAGAAAATCGGCTATCGCTTTCCGGGAGAACGCAGCGCCTGCTATTCTGCCGACCTCCTGCTCAGGCAGTATAAGCGGGTACGCAGCCGGAAAAAAGAGAAATTTACCTATAAGGATATCAAACATGTCTACACGATTGTTCTTTTCGAAAAAAGTCCTGCTGATTTCCGCCAATTCCCGGACACATATCTGCACTATTTTGAACAAGTTTCCGACACCGGACTGAAAATGAGCCTCCTGCAAAAGTATCTGTTCGTTCCTCTTGACATCTTTCGGGAAATCAATCACAATAAAGATGGTACTGTAAAAATCAATAATCGGCTTGAGGCCTGGCTTGCATTCATGTGCATGGATGAACCGGAGGCAATCATCACGATCATCAGGAAATATCCAGACTTCAAAGCCATATATGAACAGATTTATAATATCTGCCTGAATATTGAAGAGGTGATGAGCATGTTTTCTGAAGAATTGAGGGAGCTTGACCGGAACACGGTACAATTGATGATTGATGAGATGCAGGATGAGCTGGATCATGCCCATCAAGAGTTAAGTCATGCCCATCAAGAGTTAGACCACACGAGCCTGCAGTTAAAAACCGAACAATTATCGGGCATTATAAATATCATAGAACTCTGCCAGGAGCTTGACAGCCCGCCGGATACGGCGGTGCAAAAGCTTGTACAGAAGTGTTCCCTGTCTGTAGATGAGGCGAGGGAGTATGTTTCAAAATACTGGCGGGAATCTTGAATTAGGAAATGGCGGATTAAAGATATGAAGAGATATGCCGCCAAGAGAGATGATAAGAGGAAATATTTTTTGATTTTGAATCATGACGAGCATTTGTTGCTGGATAAAAATGTGAGACGGAGCTGTTAGGGCGATTATCATATCGAAGAGATAAGGGGATGGGAAGGAGACATACAGTATGATATATTCTCCGTTAAGATATCCAGGGGGCAAGGGAAAGCTTGCCCCTTTTATGGAAGAATTGATAAAAATAACTGGTCATATAGGTGGAACATATATAGAGCCATTTGCCGGTGGAGCCGGGATTGCACTTGAATTATTGGGAAAAAATGTGGTTAATCAAATAGTTATTAACGATTTAGACAAAGGGATTTATTCATTTTGGAGAGCCATATTGAGTGAAACTCATCGATTTATTGAGCAAATTGAAACAGTTCCCTTAACTATGGATGAGTGGAATAGACAGAAAGATATATTTGATAATTATAGTAGTAAGTACAGTTTTGAATTAGGATTTGCAACATTTTATATGAATCGCACGAATCGTTCAGGCATTATTAAAGGAGGGGTGATTGGAGGGATTGGGCAAAGTGGTAAATGGAAGATAGATGCAAGATTTAATAGGCATGAGCTGGCTAAACGTATTGAAAGAATTGCAGAAAAGAAAAAAAGCATTCATGTTTACAATAAAGATGTATCATCATTTATTAAAAAATATGTTCCGATTTATGCACAAGATGCGTTCATTTATTTTGATCCACCATATTTCGCAAAGGGGAAACAGCTATATCTTAATTTTTTTTCATATCAGGATCATGTGCGAATTGAAAAGATGATAAGTAATATAGTTGACTGTGATTGGGTGATTACATATGATGATGTTCCTGAAATTGAAGATATTTACTCGGAATATATAGTGAAAAAATTTGATTTGAATTACAGTGCGGCAGTTAAACGAAAAGCAAGTGAGATAATTATATTTAAACGAAAAGGAATTATTCCATCAAAAAAATATTTGGAAGATAAAGGGATTCATATTAATTTACGATAGATAGGGAGAGCTTATGGAAAAGAAACTTCAGATAAGACCGTTTCATTTGAGTATAGAAAATTTTCGGAACTTTAGAGATGTTTCGTTCGAGATGGGAAAGAAACTTACGGTAATCAGTGGACAAAATGGTGTTGGTAAATCAAATCTAATATCATTGATTGCCTCTGGTTCTGGACTAAACAAGAAATCATCGTTGGGAAGCAATTTTCAGCCAGAGTTTTATGATTTTTTTAATGTAGACCAGGACGAAAATTTTGAAGAATATAAATTATATCTTAGCTATGTTGAAGAGGGAGGGGATATAGCATTAACAAAAAGACTGTCTTTTAAGGATGATAGTAAAAGTGGTCGAGGGATTCGAATTATACCGAGAACTTCAAATATTAATTTAGATGATTGTTCAATAAAAGAGGCTGAAAATATTGCGAAAACAAAATACAATGTAGGTGGAGCGGCAAGGGTAAAGATACCTACAATATATTTGAGCCTTTCACGATTATACCCGTTAGGGGAGCGTAAAGAATTAGTGACTGTCACAGAAATTAACAAGAGAAATCTGTTTTATCAGAAGAGTGTAGATCAAAAATATAGAGAATGGTACAATTGTGTTGTCCCTAATTCTATTCAAAGTCAAGCCTCACTATCGCTGGTAGAAAAAAATGCCTGTTCAAGGGCATCTTTGCATATGGATATTATAAATACACCAACATTATCGCAATCTATTGGGCAGGACAATATTGGAAATATTATTAGTGCATTGATTGATTTATATTTATTGTCTTTAGAAGATGATTACCACGGCGCTGTGTTATGTATTGATGAATTGGATGTCTCGCTGCATCCAGATACGCAAATTAGATTATTGGATTTGTTTGACAAGCTCGCGGACGATTTAGCAATACAGTTTGTTGTGAGTACGCATTCGCTGACAATTTTGAAAGAAACGATAAAAAAAGAAAATAAAAATAATTTGAATTATAAAGTCGTCTACATTAAAAATCCTTCAGCGCCGTATGTAACAGAAAGCAATTCATATGACCTGTTAAAGGCGGACATGTTTGGAAATCTTAGTTTTAATCGTCCAAAGGTAAGGGTTTACTTTGAGGACAATGTAGGACAAGAGTTGTTTCGTCTGTTATTAAAGGCTTTAAGAGATATTTACAATAAGATAGACGATATCGAAAATCCGTCACTACGTAATAGTTCAGATGTATATGATTATATAGAAATCAATGATAGAATTTTAAAACTTAAATTTATGTTAGATTTTGAAGATAAAATTAATCAGATACCAACAATGCTAGGATGTGAAGACCTTGTGAAAATATGTTATGCAGATACCTATTTTAAGCGTGTTATTTTTATTCTGGATGGAGACGCCAGATACAAAGAACCTGAGCATAAACCAAAGATTCATGAATATTTAAATAAAAAATACAATCAAAAGGAATTTAAATTAAATGATAGAAGGCATATGGATAATTTGTGCTTTTTTCCAGATTATTTTGCTCCAGAATCTTTCTTTTATGCAATAATATATAAAATGTATAATAATCCGTTTGACCATATTTCTTTTTGGCGGACATTGGATATAAAAGAAGATACGTCCCTTTATACCGCTGATAAAATAAAAACTCTGTTTGTTGATTTACCAGTATATTTTACAAATGACGACTTAAAAGCTAAATTTAAAGATGTTTCGAAATCAGAGATATGGAGTTTTATCCAAAAGTCTGACATTCTAACTTATTATTATTCTGATTATCGAAATATTGTTGAATTATTGCAGTTTATGGAGAGTATAAAAAGGGCATATGATATGGCGTGGCCACTAACGATTTCGAACAGATATTCATGAGATGTTTTCACAGGAGGGGAACCGATGAGGTATGCGGAAAAGATTTCAGAAGTGATAAATGCATTTTCGCCTGAGCCGCTGAAGGCTGAGCAGATGGAACAGTTTTATTGCGAAGGTACGATGGAATACCGGATGAATGACAAATACAGCTCTCCTATAGAAGATATTTTCGATTCCTGCTGCGGGCGGGGGAATGACAAAGCGTTTTTGCTGCTTGGGCACAGGGGCTGCGGAAAGAGTACGGAGCTTAACCGGATGTCACAGAGACTTCGGGATGAGGGTTATATGGTCAGGACGGTTTCCTGCGGGATGGATCTGGATTTATTTAATGTTGTTTATTCGGATCTGTTTATCCTGATGGGGGAGGCGCTGATGGAGATGGCGCAGGAATCAGGGGGTTCGATTCATGAGGATGTGCTTGCGTCGATTGTGAGGTTTTGGGATGAAGGCACAGAGATAAGTATATCTCAGAGAATAGAGGAAGTAAACGCCGAAAGTGGGATAGAGGCAGGCACTTCAGGGATTTTGGCCAGAATATTAAATGTCTTTATGAAGATAAAGGCAGATTTGAAGTATAATGAAGAGACAAGAAATGAGTACCGTAAAAAGATGATGGTACGTTCCAGCGAATGGGTGAAACTGTTAAATCAGGTTGCGGAGACGATAGCCGGGAATAACGGGGGAAAATATCCGATTATTATATTTGAAGATTTGGATAAGCTGAATCCGGAGGATGCGTGGAAAGTATTTTATAATTATGTGGCAATCCTTACGGGTATGTCATTTCCTGTTGTATATACATTCCCGGTGGGGCTTTCCTATGATAAGAGATTTTCCGCACTGGAGGCATATTTTGAAGTAAAGACGCTGCCTATGATCAAGATTGAGACTATGAAGGGGGAGCCGTTTTGTGAAGGAATTGAGAGTGTGCGGGAGATTGTTGTTAAAAGGGCATGTCTTGATATTTTCGAGGATGGTGTGCTGGAAGAGCTGATTCATTATACAGGCGGTTCTTTAAGGGATTTGTTCCATGCGATCAATACTTCGGCAAAAAGGGCGGAGCGGAGAAACAGCGCGGTAATCTCGGCGGAGGATGCACAGAGGGCATTGTCGGAGCTGGAAACTTCCCTGACCAGGAGGATAGAAAAGAACGACTACGGATTTCTGTTGAATATTTACAACGGAAATAAAGAGATGATAGAAGATAAAGAAATGCTCTTAAAAATGTTGCAGGCATCGGCAGTTCTTGAATATAACGGGAAACACTGGCACAATATACATCCGCTGATTGCGCGGTTTTTTAAGGAACAGGGGTTGATCAGTGATGCAGGAAGATAAGAACGATGGTTATGGGACATTAGAATGGATCTTCAGCCAGTCGGAGGAAGGCTTGTTTCTGGCGGTGGCAGGAGAGCCGAAACAAAAGGAGGTCATGGCGTATTTTGCTGACAGGCGGGCCGGGATCTATGATTGTAAGGAGCATTCCGGAACTTATATGTTCAGAGACCTGAAAGAATGGGGCGATTCTTTACAGGAGATGGAGACGCTGCTGGTTTTTAATTTTCAGTATGTAATGCAGCATGATGAGGACTATAAGCGGCTGAATTTCAGCCGGGATATGCTGGCAGGGATGAGAAAGAACTTGATTTTTTTTACAACGGCATGGGGGGATGATTCGCTGGCATCCAAAGCATGTGATTTTTACTCGTTTCTTAAGATGAGGATACTGCTCGACAGCGGCAAGGAAAAGCCGACAGATGTTCATTTGATGGCAGAGGAAAAAGGCAGGAGTATCCAGGAGGAAATAATTCTGGATTATGCGGCGCTGTGTGCGGATTTGGAATTGCGGATAGAAGAACCAAAGCTTGTACTGGAAAGGACAGAGTACTTGATTGAACAGGCGCGGAGAGCAAGACAGAGATATTTATATTATTATGCAGAGCTGTATTTAGTGGCGGCTCAAAGGCTTGGGAGAAAATTGTTTGACACAGAGCATTTGGAGATGGCGAAGATTTATCAGATGCGGGGCGAACTGTATGAAGAGACTGAAAAGTACGAAAAAGCAGAAGAAATGTATAAACTGGCATTACGCATACGCGAAAATGTGCTGGACAGAGAGCACCCGGATGCGCTGGAAACCTGGGAATGCATCATGAGAATCTATGAAAAACAGGGTGCGTATGAAAAACTCCGGGAGCTTGAAGAGTCTGCAAAATAAAATAAGATGTGAATGTAAAAAGATATCCGACGGGTGTTTGAAACGCCGTCATGAAAGAATCATCAGACTGTACTGTAATGATATGGTTTGGTGATTCTTTTGATTTTCTACGAGGAATTTACATTTTTGCATGATGCCAGTTAATTATGAAATTTTCTGTGTTAATTGATAATTGTTTTGGAATGCTCGATATCATTGACAAAAAGCAATGAATCATTAACAAAAGCAATCATTAATTGACAAAAAGCAATGAATCGTTGCTTACATTTTTGTCTGTATTTATGTATGTTAAAAGTAACAATTATTTTAATTCTCAGGAAAAGAGTTGGTAGAAAAATGCTGTTATATTTATAGGCTGGTTGCAAACACATTTAAAGGAGGTGATTAAAATTATGTTATGAAACAAATAATAAAGTGTTTGTTTATTTTTCTTGGGATGTTTTTTCTGTATAATATCGCAGGAAAAAATTCAGTAGCTATACCACATGAACAATGGTATCTTGCTAAAAATACAAAATATGCTATTAATATAGGGGTGCAGGAAATGTGGGAAATTGTCGAGATGGAAAAAATCAAACATATTGTTACGGTTGCTATAATTGACGGAGGAATTGATATGAGGAAAAATGATTCTAACCGCAATATTGTCAAAGACAATTTTAGCTATACAATAGTTATGCTCTTGTTCCAGATGATTGTTATATTTGTATTACCGTTTCTTCGTGAAATTAGCGTAGAATCAAAATTGCATTTTATATCTGTCACGACCTGCGGTCTATTTGGTGTAACTGTTATCAGGCTCGTTGCGATATGGAAAGAAAAAAGAAAACTATGAATAACTGCATGTGGGCAGAACCGGAAACTTCGGTTCTGCCTTTTTTCGTTCAAAACGCAATCCCCCATATTTCTGTGTTTTATCCAACTGGTAGTACATGGAAATGAGACACAAATGAGACACAAATGAGACAAATGTGAGACAAAAGCAACAAAATGTCCAAAAATAATTGACATATAATACAATTAACTGTATTTTAAACGTAAAGAAACAAGAAAAAGCGACAAAAGAAAAAATGTATTTGTATTCTGAGAGAAATAAAACATGAAAAGGGACGTGGGGAAATGATTTGTTATACAAACCTGTTAAAAGAGGAGCTTCAGAAGGTGCTTGGCTGCACGGAACCTATCGCGATTGCATTTGGAGCGTCTTATGCGGTGAGACTTTTGGGACAAAAACCGGAACGGTATGAGATAGCGTGTTCGGGAAACATCATAAAAAATGTCGAAGCTGTGACAGTCCCTGAGATATGCAGTATGAAAGGATAAGATGTAATACTGCCATTGCCGAAGAAGGTTTGGAGCATAAATGGGGAGCGTCTGTCGGAAAGATTAGCAGAGAGATGAATACTACAGGAAAGAAAGAGGAAAAATATGTTAGATGCAGAAGAGATATTTATGCCCATATCTGTTCGGCAGCGGGAAGCGATGCAAGAATGAACGGCTGCCCTATGCCTGTGGTAATTAACAGCGGCAGCGGAAATCAAGGTATGACAGTATCGATTCCCATTGTTATCTACGCAAATGAGATGGGAATTTCCAGAGAAAAGATGTATCGTGCACTGTGTTTATCCAATCTGATTGCGGTAAATCAGAAGACAAAAGGAATGTGGGGAGCCGATAAAGAGATATTGCAGATTATGCTGGGACATTAAAGAGCATCAAAGGAGAGACGCTGATGGAATTAATGGAACTCAATCAGGAAGTAGAGACAATTGCATATATGATGAAGCGTTTGCTGTGTGCGGACGTCACCGTGGTAGATAAGCATTTGAATAGCCTGGTCAATACTTTTGAATATGAAAAGAAACCGATAGATGTACAGGTCAATTCGGTTGTCGGAAGTGTGATTGTAACAGGAGAAGTTCGAGTTGTAGAGGATAAGCGGGAGTTTGAGGAGTGTATCCGCTGCCCGCAGTTTGAAGAGTGTGAGATAAAGAGTATCGTAGGTGTTCCGATCAAGTCATTTTCAGAATGTATCGGTGTGATTGCAATTCTCACAAAAAGAGAAACAAAAGAAAGTGGAAAAGAGTTTTTAAATAATGCGGTATGTTTTCTTGAAAAAGCCGCACAGATGCTGGGAACCAAAATCAGTAATCAGGATTATAAGAAGCGCCTGGAGAAGCAGCCGGCTTTGATCAGTGAACTTTTAAATTACATGAAAGAGGCAGTTGCTTACGTAGACGAGCAGAAAAGATTACTTTTCTTCAACCGCAGATTTCAGGATGTTTTCAGGAAAGGAATGCCGGAAATCGGGAAAAATATAGAGGCAGTATTTGATGAGGCGAGTCATAAAAAGAGACAGGGCGAACAGGGATACGGTGTAGGAACGGTATTTCAGAAGTCGGCAAATGGGAGTGTGAAGCTTACTTTTGTGCAGAACATGAAGGAAGTGGAGGGACAGGAAAACTATCTGTATGTGTTTGAGGATGTCTGCGTGGAGATGATTCAGAAACAGCAGTCCAAAATGTATGATATGAGGCAGTGGATCGAGGAGGAGTTTGGGATTGCTCCATGTATGAGAGAAGCAAAACAAATTGCGCTTCGTGCGATAGATAATGAACTCTCTATCTTGATTGAAGGAAAGCAGAAACGTCGAAATGACGAACTAGCGAAGAGATACCTTTTTCGATATGCGGCGGATGGAAAAGGAATGCTGGAGATAGAATGCGGCGAGGACGAAACAATTGTGAGCCAGGAGTTATTTGGCGGGATTTTGAAGTCGTGCAGTGGCATAGGTATGGCAAAGGGGCGTGCAATCTGCCTGTATTCTATAGATCAGCTTCCGCTTTACCTGCAAAACCGGCTTGCAGAGTACCTGGTGAAAAATCAAATGCAGGGAAGAGTAGGGGCAAGTATCCGGGTGATCGCAACTTCCAAACAGGATGTCAAAGAGCTTATGGACAGGAAACTGTTTTCGGATAAATTATTTTACTACATCACAAGAAACTGGATTCGGATTCTGGAGATAGAGAAGCCGCAGGACATTAGGTGTTACATTGAACAATATATTGCGGATTATGCAAATATTTATAACAAAACCGGAATTAAGGTAAAAGAGGAAGCCTTGTCATATTTAGAAACATGCAGATGGGAAGATGGAATATACTCACTGAAGAGGTTCGCGGAGCTTCTGGTGATTGAACAAAACGGAGCTGTCATTACGCTGGACAATGTGAAACGAGTACAGTTCAAATATAGCTACAAGGGACTGAGCGGTACAGACGACGAGCAGGAGGAGCGGATCAGAGAACTGCTTCTGTATAGTGGGAAGACCAAAAAAGAAATAGCAAAGGAACTTGGAATCGGGAGAGCGACTCTTTATCGTTGGTTGGAAAAGTACAATCTTTAATATATAAAACGGAGGTACAGCAATATGAATGGAACAGAAAGAATTAAGGCGCTGATTGAGAACAGACCGATTGACCGGACACCGATTGGAGGGTGGTATCATATGCCCCTGGTGGATAGAAACGTGGGGGATTATACGAGAGAAACGATAATGTCCACAGATTTTAACCACTGGGATTTCATTAAGCTGATGACGAATGGTCATTATTATACAGCGGCTTATGGAGGGGATATTGAGTTTTCCACAGAACTCACAAGGTGGTACGGAACGATTCATAAGTATCCGATCGTAACTGAAAAAGATGCGGAAGAACTTCCTGTGCTTGGAGCGGAAAACCCAGTATTTGCAAGGGAGATAGAGGCAGTAAAAATCCTGAAAGATTATTATAGAGACAGAATCCCGATTTTGGCGACCATCTTCAATCCTCTCACAGCGGTTCAGGAATGCGCAGGGTCTCTGAATCCTGAACCAGTAAAAAGATTGATGAAAGAAGCGCCGGAGGCTTTACATAAAGCGCTGGAAGCAATGACCCAGACGAACCTGAATTATTTGGACGAATTGTTCAAGGAAGGGATTGACGGCATTTTTCTGGCGAACCAGTATTCTATGAAACATATCATTACGGAAGAACAATATGAAGAGTTTTGCGTCCCTTATGAAAATAGAATAATAGAGCACTGTAAGGGAAATACTTGGTTCAATATGGCACACGTTCATGGAAATGCTGGACTTCGGATTGAAAGATATTATGATCATGGGCAGATACAATTCCTTAACTGGGAGAGTTGTCCGGGGAAAACACCCGAGGAAGAGATTACAACAATTCAAAAGGTAAAAAGTGAGACAAAACAAATGATTGCTGCCGGCATTGACCAGGACAGGGATTTTGTGAGTGTAACAAATAATCGGGAAGAAGTAAAAGAGCGTATTGCAGAGCGCTACCAAGAGGCGGTCAGAGAAAATGGAAGCAACCGTTTTATCTTTGCACCGGGCTGTACGCTTACACCGGGAGGTTCTTACTTGAACCGCTTGATCTATGAAGTGGCGGAAGAGTACGGGTACAGTGAGACAAAGGGATAAAGAAGGGAGTGGAGCACGTTGATTGAAATTAAAGACCTATATAAACAATTTGGAGACACTCCGGTCTTGCAGGGAATCAATATAGAAATCAAAGATGGGGACATTTATGGGCTTGTAGGAGTAAGCGGCGCTGGCAAGTCGACGCTTCTGCGATGTATTAACGGCTTGCTCCCTTTTGAGAAGGGAAGTCTCAAGGTGGACGGAGTAAATATACAGACATTGAATGGAAAAAAATTAAGAGAGTTCAGATCGACGATTGGTATGATATTTCAACAGTTTTCCCTGCTTGAGAGAATGAATGTATTAGACAATGTCTGCCTTCCTATGCGGTGTCTGAAATATGATAAGAAAAAGATGCTGGAAAAAGCAATGGAAAATCTGGAATTAGTAGGGCTTGCAGACAGAACAAAGGCTCTTCCAAGAGAACTGTCCGGAGGGCAGAAACAGAGAGTGGCAATTGCAAGAGCGATGGCGTTAGAGCCGAGGATCCTGCTCTGCGATGAGGCGACCTCCGCACTTGACCCCAATATCACTCAGTCTATTTTAGAACTGCTGAAAAAGATTAACAGGGAATCCAATATTACGATAGTAGTAGTAACCCATCAGATGGAGGTTGTAAAAAATGTGTGTAGCAAGATGTCCATATTAAGCCAGGGGAAATTGACGATCAGCGGTGAAGTGAAAGATATTTTCTTAAATCATCCGGAATCTTTAGCGGAGCTTTTAGGGCAAAGTGTGGAATTCCCCAAAAAAGAAGGAAAAGTGTATGTGGAAATTCTAAAGAGTGCGCAAGGGAAAGATGGAGAAAATGTAATTTCCGAGATGGCGCTCGCTGTAAAGGTTCCTTTTGATATTGTCTGGGGAGGCATGGACAAGTATAGAGATGACATTGCCGGGAATCTGGTCGTGGAGTTTGAAGAATCAGACTGGGAAGCAGTGAAGAAATTCCTGGAAACAAAGAATGCGGACTGGCGGCTGGTGTAAAGAAGGGGGGATTTTTATGAGCATGAGTATGGATAGGTTGTTTAACAGTATCATTTTTCCAGGATTAAAAGAAACGATAGTCATGCATCTTGTATCCTGTGCGGCATGCTTTGTGATTGGTTTGGTATTTGCGATTCTATTAGTGACAACAGATTCCAGAGGGCTTAGACCCAACAAAATCGTATATGGAATTGTAAGCACGATTATCAATGTGTTGAGGAGCGTTCCGTTTTTGATTCTGATCATCGCGATCATTCCTCTCACAAGAGCAGTGTGCGGAACGGTAATCGGGACAAATGCAGCGATTTTTGGAATCACGATTGCGGCGTCCCCGATGGTGGCAAGACTTTTGGAAAGCAGCTTCAAGGAAGTAAACCCGGCATTGATTGAGGCGGCAAGATCTTTCGGGGCGAATGATTTTCAGATTACTTATTACATTATTATAAAAGAGGCAGTCCCTTCTGCAGTGACCAATATGACAATGGCGGTAGTAAACGTACTTGGATATACGGCCATGGCGGGTGTTGTCGGGGCAGGAGGACTCGGAGCAGTAGCGCTTACCTACGGATATCAGAACTTTGACGATCTGGTAATGTACAGCACCGTAGTTGTACTGATCATCATGGTTCAGATCATCCAGTGGGTTGGCAATAAAATTTATGAAAAAGTGAAATAGGAGGAAGGAACATGAAGAAAATGAAAAGATTTTTGGCGGCGGCAATGTGTATGGTGATGGTATTATCCATGGCGGCATGCGGACAGAAAGAAAGCGCTGAGCAGGAGACGGAAGAGAAACAGAAAATTACAGTTGGCGTTCTGGCAAGGGACGAAGAAATTATTAACTGGATTGCGGACAAGCTTTCGGATAAATATGAAATTACTGCACAGGTTTATTCGGAGACAGTCAGCATTATGCAGGCAGCAGCAGAGGGCTCAAATGATCTGAATTACATTGCCAATATTCCGTATCTGGCGTCCTACAATGAAAGCTATGGCAGTGATCTGATTTATTATGCGGATCAGATTACGAACAGTCCCGTTTATATTATCAGCGAGAAATATGAATCAATCGAAGAGATTCCGAAAGAAGCGATTGTCGCAGTCGCAAATGATAATTCAAACAGAGGACGGGAATTAAACCTCCTGGAAGAGGCGGGATTGATTACAGTAGATAAAGATGCGGAAAATCCGTCTGCTCTGGATGTCACACAAAATCCAAAGAATCTGGAGATCAAAGAAATTGATGCGAGAAGCCGTGTGGGAGCATTGCCGGACTTAGACGCGGAGACAATGCCGGCGATGACGTTTAACCAGATGGATGAAGAGACACAGAAAGTGTGTACAATTCTTGCGACAGAATCAGATCAGGCCTGTGTGGATATCAGCGGTCAGGGACTGTGTACGCTGAAAGAAAATGAAGATGCAGAGTACATGAAAGATATCTATGATACTGCGTGCACAAAGGAATTTGCGGATTGGCTGTTAGAGACATATGACGGTGCAAGAATTCCTTCCGGATATTATTTGCAGAGCGGTGAGATGACATATGATAATCCATCTTTTGAAGTGCCGGATATTTATTAAAAGGAGGAAGCGGCTATGGCGACAGTGATTATTACAACAAGTATTTCATTTACAGAAGAGGAAAGCAGAGAATTTGTAAAATGTATCGGGGACGCAGCGGTGAAGGCCTTCCGTCTCCCTAAGGATTTGAGAGATGTCTATCTATATCTGATTCCGGAATATGCGCAGACTCCGCATGAGTACGGACAGATGACCTGCTTTGTGTATACAGCGCCGGGAAAACCAGTGGAGTACAAGCGTGATATGGTGCAGGGAATCCAGGAGGCAACGCAGCAGTTTTTCGGAGAAAAGAAAGTCAATACCGTTGTGATCATTAAAGAACACCCGGATGAGAATGTAGGGGCAGGCGGAACGCTCCGCCTTGATGCGAAGAAGAATGGGTAAAGAAATAAGGGAAAAGGTGTATGCGGCAGAAGAAGAGCTGGCACAATGGTTTCATCATTTGCATGAATATCCGGAGCTTGGCTTTGAGGAGAGAAAAACATCGGCATTTGTGGCGGAAAGATTAAAAAGCTTTCCGGGAGTGAAGGTGAAGCGGCTGACGCCGACAGGAATTCTTGGGGTTTTAGACACGGGAAGAAAAGGCAGGTGTGTTGCCTTTCGGACAGATATGGACGCACTTCCAATTGAAGAGAATGATTCCCATAGGGTCTGCTCAAAACACAGGGGAATCATGCATGCGTGTGGTCATGACGGCCACACGGCTTCCCTCCTTATGGCGGCGAAAATATTATCGGAAATGAGAGAGGAGCTGAGAGGAGAAATCCGTTTTTTGTTTCAGCCTTCTGAAGAAATCCAACCGGGCGGCGCTAAGGGAATGGTGGAGCAGGGAGTGCTTGAGGGAGTTGAGTACATTTTTGGACTTCATTATAGTATTGATGAATATCCGGGGCAGTTTTCTGTTCGTGCAGGAGTCAATTTTGCATCAAATGATAAGTTTGATATAACGATAGAAGGAAAAGAAGGCCATGCTGCATTTCCGCATCTGGTGAATGATACAGTGCTGGCGGCAGTAAAGATGGCAGAGCTTTTAAATACGCTCGTGCCTCGATGTGTGGATCCTGCTTCGTCTGCAGTTTTGAGCGTGACGAAAATTCATGGCGGGAATACTTACAATAGTCTTCCGGATAAAGTGATGATCGGCGGAACGATTCGTACATTAGACATGGAAAGCAGGGAAGTTCTAAAAGAGCGCATCGCTGACAGTGCGGAGGGACTTGAAAAAGCTACTGGCTGCAGAGTAAACGTGAAGATAGAAGAAGGCTGTACACTTTTATCAAATGAGCAGGAGCTTGCAGGGAAAATAGAAAGAGTTTTAAAAGATGCTTTTGGAGAAGAAAATGTATTCGAACACCCGCCGGTTATGGGGTGTGAAGATTTTTCGGAATATTTAAAGACGACGAAGGGGATTTATTTTCGTGCAGGAGCAAGAACAGTGGAAGAAGACGGAAGCGTGTTCCCGACCCATAACAGCGGATTTCGTTTAAATGAGAAAGCGCTTCCCTACGGCGTTATGGCTATTTTGGAAGTGATACTGGCATTTATAGAGATGGAGGCATAAGAATGAGATATATGAATATTGGAAAATCCGACGTCAAGGCATCTGTGATCACACTTGGGGCTATGGGAATCGGAGGCGGCACGTGGTGGCGCAATTCCGATGATGAGGAATCCATAGAGACAATTCACAGGGCGTTAGAGCTTGGAATCAATACCATTGATACGGCTCCTGTTTACGGATTCGGACACAGTGAGGAAGTAGTGGGAAAAGCCATTTCGGGGAATCGTTCCCAGTATGTGATTTCTACAAAATGCGGATTATGGTGGGACGATGCAAAAGGAAGCTTTCGATTTGAAAAAGATGGTCATCGCGTGACAAGAAACTTAACGGCCCGTGCGATCCGCACAGAGATAGAGCGAAGTTTAAAGAGGCTGGGGACGGATTATATTGACATTTATTACACGCACAATCCGGCGTGTCCGCCTGTGATGACTCCGGTGGAAGAGACAGTTGGGACGCTTATGGAATTAAAGAAAGAAGGAAAAATCCGTGCAATCGGCTCTTCCAATATGATGCCGGAGGAAATTCTGGCGTATACGTCCTGCGGTGAGATTGATATCATTCAGGGACATTATAGTATGCTGGACAGAAACGCAGAGAAAGAAATTCTTCCGCTGTGCCGGGAGAAAGGAATGTCGTTTCACGCATATATGCCGCTGGAGAGAGGACTTTTGACCGGCAACGTAAAGAGAGATTATGTCATACAGCCGGGAGACGCCAGGGAAGATTCTCTGCTCTGGAAGCCAGGGCGTTTTCAGGAAGTTCTGGATTTTGTAGACGAACTGAATAAGATTTGCGAGGATTATCATTGTACGTGTACACATCTGGCAATTGCTTTTCTGCATGCACAGGGCGAGGATATCAATGTCATATCAGGGGCGAGAAGGGTATTCCAAGTGGAGGATATTGCGAAAGCCTTAGAAGTGAAGCTGGAAGAAGGCGATATTCGGGAAATTGAAAAGCTGATGGCGAAGTATCATCTTTAGAAAAGGAGCTGCGTATGAAAAAAATTATAAATGAAGATACATCAAAGGCTGTAGATGAGATGTTATCCGGTATGCTGGCGGCATATGGACGCTATTATGAAAGAATTGGAAATTGTAATGCTTATCGCTATAAAAATTTCAGGAGAGAGAAAGTGACGCTGGTTATTGGCGGAGGCTCTGGACATGAACCGTTGTTTGGCGGATTTGTCGGAAAGGGCTTGGCTGATGCGGTTGCATGCGGCAATGTGTTTGCATCTCCAAATCCCAATTTAATCTTTGAGACGGCAAAATCGGTGAATCAGGGAAAAGGAATTCTGTTTCTTTATGGAAATTACGAGGGAGATAATCTGAATTTTGACATGGCAGGGGAACTTTGCGAGTTTGAAAACATTCAAACTGCGACGGTCAGGGTATGGGACGATTGCACTTCTGCACCGAAAGAGAGGGAGACAGACCGCAGAGGAATCGCAGGCAATGTATTTATTATTAAGACGGCAGGGGCCGCTTGCGATGAGGGCCTTCCTTTGAAAGAGGTCGTCAGAATTGCGGAGAAGGCGAGAGATAACGTAAGAAGTGCAGGACTGGCTGTTTCATCGGGAAGCTTGCCGGGAAATGAGAAGCCGACGTTTGAGCTTGGGGAAGATGAGATTGAGTTCGGTGTTGGGATTCATGGAGAACCTGGCGTGGAGCGGAGCAAAATGCAGCCGGCTCATGCGCTTGTTGAGAAAATGTATGAACAGTTAAAAAAGGAACTGCAATTAACAAAGAAAGATGAAGTTGCAGTTCTGGTAAATGGGCTTGGTGCAACGCCCCTTTTTGAACTGAATATCGTCTACCAAGAGGAGTGATTGATTAGTATGCGAGAAATGACAGTTGAGCAGGCAACAGACATGATGTTGCATGTATGCGACGCAATTATTGGACAAAAACAGTATCTTGCAGAAGTAGACAGCAGAATTGGAGACGGTGACCATGGGGCTGGTATGGCAGGGGGGATGGAAAAAGCGAAAGCTGCTTTAGAAGCAAAACGGCCGTTTCCGGATATCAATACCATTTTTCGGACGATGGGAATGGAAATGATAGGCTCGATGGGCGGCGCGTCTGGGGTGATTTTTGGCTCTATGTTTATGGGCGGTGCTCGTGATGTTCCATCGGCACAGATTTTAGACTCGGATATTTTAGCAAAGATGATGAGAGCTTCTTTAGATGCAGTAAAGCATAGAGGAAAAGCTCAACTGGGCGATAAAACCATGGTGGACGCGTTGGAACCAGCGGTGCTTGCACTGGAAAGGCAAGCTTGTGCTGAACTGGAAGAAAGTCTAAAAGCTGCGGCATTGGCGGCGGAAGAAGGTGTGGAAAAAACAAAAGACTATGTGGCGAAATTTGGAAGAGCGAAATTCCTAGGAGAAAGAACGTTGGGATATGAGGACGCCGGGGCTGTCTCTGTACGGGTTATTTTTCAGACGATGAAAGAGTATGCAGAGGTACAGTGAGCAGAAAACTTATGTGGGCAGAACCGGAAACTTCGGCTCTGCCCGTACATTTCTTTATCTAAAGCGATTCAAAATTATATCTCCGGGGCAGTTCCCCGTCTTTCCCATGTACTTTTTTATACACCGTGCGCCACAGCTCTCCCAGAGCCTTTTCCCCTTCCCTTAAGTCATCCAGCACAAAATCCGTATGCTCAAGGTAGCCGAGGACTTCCGTTTCTCGTCCCGCATGGGACAGCGCCTGCAGATACCCAAATCGGATGCGGCTCTCCTCCTGGAATTTTTCTGGAAGCGATTCATACATGGAGATCACCGTGTCATAAGCGTGGCACAGAAGAAGGATTTTCCAGGTCTCTTTCACGTAGGACTGGTCATGCTTTCTATAGGCATAGCCTGCTGCGATATAGGAGGCGGCCTGTTTTTCGTTGCCGGATTGTAATTCCAATACAGCAAGGGCGTGCAGCGCCCACGGATTTTCTATAATGCCGTTGGATGCGAGAAGGCATTCTTCGGCACGACGGGCATCCCCTTTTATAAAGAAACTTAATCCAAGCTGGTACTGGGCGTACCAGTTATTTTTGTTCTTTGTTTCTATAGTCTCTGCAAGGCGGTTATGCAGTGCGTCATCCGACAGGAAATCGCGGGGAGCATCTGTGATGGGATATTCCGGAAAGATGCCGGTTTTTAAAAATTCTGCGAGTTTCCTGTAGTCTTCTTCGAGTGAAGGAGAGCCGGGCTGTGCAGAGAAGTCAAGGTGTCCAGGAAGAGCAGGTTCTTTGTAAAATTTCCGAATCGTATTTTCAAAAGCCGCGTATCCGCTGCCGGAGCAGAGAAGTTCTCCTTTCTTTTCTGCGAGTGCTTTTGTATCGGCGAGGGTCTGCTCCGGGTTAAGCTCCCGAAAGTTAAGCCGCACGATGGCGTCTATTTCGGCTTTGGTGTCTTTGTAAGGGGAGGAGGCAGCCGCGGGGGAGGTATGTATGGGGCCGTAAAGTTCCAGCCATTCCCATTCGCCGTGAGGTGCCATGGGGACGCATCCGTACTGGGTTTTTGCAAGTCCGGCCTGAATTTCTACGTATCTGCCGGCATTCTCGGTGAGAAAATCCTGCCAGTTGTCGGAGCCCTGGTTGTTTCCCCAGGAGAACAGCTTGCGACCCTTAAGGCGGCTGGTGGACATGTGCAGAAGTCCGTAGCCGTCTTTGTTAAGGTTTGCGATATATTTCGGCGCGTCCTCCGGGATATTGAAAAAATAATCAATCTGATTCGGAATGTCTTTATAAAAGCTTATGTCAATATCTCCGGCAAAGGGAGCGGGGACTTTCTGAACGCCGTCTGAAAGAATGGTGTATGCATCCGCTGCGGGAGCAATAACGCGTCCGCACTCATATTCCGGAGCGGCCATATTGCTCCACCAATACATAGGGATGATTTGCCCGGTCTGATTGGAAACCTTCATTCGGCAGTGTAAAAACGCGCTGTGCTCCTCAAGCCAGAAGTCCATCTGGTATGTCGCCTTTCGGATGCGCTCGTACTCGTACATGCGCAGGATGGGCAGCCCGCGTTCATCCTCAAGCTCTGCGGTGAATATCTGCTCCATCGTAAAAGGAGAGTGGCCGATAACGCCCATATTCCATTCCACGCCGCCGCTTACCCAGGCGTTTCGGAAGGCGAGATTGCCGGGGCGGATGACGTCGTTTGTGTAGAGAAGATTTTCGCCGGTCTTTTTATCTGTCAGCGACCAGAGCCGCCCGCCAAGTCCGGGGAGGAACACTGCTTTTAAATAGTCGTTTTCCAGGACGGCGGTGGCCATCTCTTTGTTTTCCAGGGTGCGTCTGTAGCCAGTGTACTGACGGTAAGGATATGAGGCGTAAAGCCTTCCGTAGCCCTCGCGGATTTCATCGTCTCCGTCAGGAAAAGGCGAAACGGTGTATTGGAGCTTCGCATCAGGATTCAAATCGGGAACACTGGCAGCGGTTCCAAGGGGACTTGCGGTAAATATTTCTGTCCCGAAAGTTAAAGTTGGTTTCATGAATCGAAAAGCCTCCTTTTTTAAAATTTACCCTCAGCCATCGCTTTGATGGAAGAGGCGTAGTCAGAGGGTGTCATGCCGGTTTCTTTTTTGAAACGGCGTGAGAAGTAATGGATGGATGTGTAGCCGAGCCGTTCAGAAATCTGCGTGAAATTCAGCCGTTCCGTCCGGATCAGTTCTTTGGCGGTATCTATCTTCATCCGGGAAAAATATTCTATAATACCCACTCCACATCGCTCGCGGAAGATTTTCTGAAGCTGAGAGCGCCCGATTAAATTATCGTGGCAGATTTGCTCAATGGTGAGGTGGGTGCTCACGTTGTTTTCAAGATAATCGGTGATGCGGCTGAATGAAAACGCTAATCCCCCAGCTATGCTGGGGAGAATAGAGTAAGCAGTAGC
>CANOBT010000102.1 GCA_947564305.1 uncultured Lachnospiraceae bacterium
GGCGAAAGCCCGCAGCGAGGCGAAGCCGAGCTGGCACGGCGGAGTGGAGAGAAAACGCAGAAAAAGACTGCTTGCAGGCAGTTTTCTGTGTTTACCTGAGACTATAGGGCGAAAGCCCGCAGCGAGGCGAAGCCGAGCTGGCACGGCGGAGTGGAGAGAAAATACAGAAACTAACTGCCCGCAGGAAGAGGAAACCATGAGAAAAGCGCAGCAAAAACAAATACAGGAAATACTTGCGCTTTTGGAGCAGGCGCATGACGAGATCAGGAGCGGCATAGAGCATGGAGAGAATGCGAAGGCTATGGATTTGCTGGCACAGTGTCAGGACAGCGCCGTGCAGATCGGGGAGCTGATCGAGAAGACAGAGGGGGAAGGCAACCCTGCCATATTGAAGCTGGAAGAATACTGCGAAACGGTTTATGAAGCCTATGATTTGCTTTCTAATGGGACGGCATTCAATCCGGCAAAGACGAGGAAAAGACTGCGCAAAGCGCTCATTCATGTTGAGAACAGTGTAAAAAATGATATAAAAATCCGGTTGGAAATGGTTTTCCTGCCCTATAAAGCGAGTATGTGGGATTCCTTGGAAAGCGTCTGGCGCGCCGCGGATGCGGATCCGGACTGTGATGCCTATGTGGTGCCGATTCCCTATTATGATAAAAACAGGGACGGTACGCTCGGAACGTATCATTATGAAGGCGACAGATTCCCGGCGGATGTGCCGGTGGTGCATTATGAGGAGTACCGTTTGGAGGAAAGAGAACCGGACGCCGTTTTTATACATAATCCTTATGATAATATGAATTTTGTGACGAGTGTAGAGCCAAGGTTTTATTCTTTTGAAATAAAAAAACATACGCCGTGTCTGGTTTATATTCCCTATTATGCGACTTCCGGAAATATGAGCGAGGCGCAGTCGTCCTGTATGGCCTATTATTTTGCGGATTATATCATCATACAGGCGGAGAAATATCGCAAATTTTTTGATCCGGAGCTGCCGGAGGAAAAACTCGTGCCGCTGGGCTCGCCTAAGTTTGATAAGGTGATACGGCTTTGCCGGAATCCGTCCGAACCGCCTGAAGACTGGAAAGAGAAGATGGCGGGGCGGAGAGTGTATTTCTTTAACACGAGCATTAACGGTATGCTGGCCAATACGGAAGCGTTTTTAAGGAAGATGGAATATGTGTTTCGCTGTTTCGCAAAATGTGAGGATGCCTGTCTGCTGTGGCGTCCGCATCCGCTGTTAGAGTCTTCCTTTGCTTCTATGCGCGCGGAGTATAAGCCTGTCTACGATAAATTGAAGCAGTATTTTATGGAAAATAATCTGGGTATTTTTGATGATACGCCTGAGATCGAGCCGACGATTGCATTATGTGACGCCTATATCGGCGACGGAGCCACTTCGGTGACGGCACTGTTTGCAGCGGCGGGGAAACCGCTTTTTCTGTTAGACAATCAGATTGACCGCGAGCCGGAGAAAGAGGACTGGCGGGGCAATGTAATACCGGGATTTTTCCATGATGGAAACGGCAGATATATGGTGACCGGCGGCGGGGCGCTGTTTTATGATGCGGAAGGCTGCTATCAGTATAAATATGCGGGCAGTCTGTGTGAATATCAATCCATTTATGCCGGTTACTACTTGTCCTATGTGGTCTCTGTTTTGGGAAAAGATTATGCGTGTCCCGGCAATGCGCAGGAGATTCTGCTTTTGGAGCAGGGGAAAATAGTTAAAAGGATCGGACTGGAAAGAAGACTTGAACAGCCGGGCGCGTTCTGTGCAGCGACAGCCTGCGGGAAATATCTGCTCTTGCTGCCAAACAGGTATCCGGCTCTTGTACGCTATGACACAGTGACAGGGGAAATCCGCTATTGTACGGAGGGACTTGATGTCTTTATTGATGAGTCAATGGGGGAAAGGCGGTTTGGCGGTTTTTGTGTCTGGAAGGAGTATCTATTTCTGGCATCTCCCGTGAACAATTATGTGACGGGGATTCATGTGCCAACAGGAAAGACACAGATCATGTCCACGAAGGCAGAAAATACCTGTGGATGCGTTTTTCTGGTCGCAGACGGGGAGGAGCTCTGGCTTCTGCCCTATGAGGGTTACACCATTACCAGATGGAATCCGGAAAGCGGAGAGATGCGGGAGTATGACTGCAGGATAGACGGATTGGAATGTAGACATCCTATTTTCGGATATGTGTGTGATACGGCGCCGTTCGGTTTTCCGGCTGTTCTTGAGGATGTCCTGTATCTGCCGCCGGGATGGGGAAATCGGTATCTTCGTCTGGATAAGGAGACAGGGGAGAGCAGTGTCTGGGAGCCGGCGTGGGGGGAAAAACAAAAAAAGGCCGACTGCTATTACCCGCCGAGCGGAGAGTCCGCCATATTTATCAAAGTTTCGGAGGGCAAAGCGGAAGAGGAATGGCAGCTTTACACATATGCGGATAAAAAATTGTATGAGATCAATTTGTTTACCGGCGACTGTCGGGAACGGCCGCTTGCCTTTCAAGCCGAGGACATGCAGAAACTGGCGGTTGGATTCGACCGTGCCTCTGAATGGAATAGTTATACGGCCTGCGAGGAGGATGCCTTTCATACGCTTGCAGATTTTTTACAGGAGACTCTGCCGGGCAAACCTTTTGATCCGGAGCGGGCGGGGCGCGAGTTTGCACAGATTGCGGCAAACAGTGACGGGACATGCGGAGAAAAGACATATACGTTTGTGCGGGATAAACTTACGGGGATATAACGGAAAAATCGGTGATGCTGTGACAGATAAAACAGGAAACGGAGTTCTATATGAAAAAGGTGATTACATACGGCACCTTCGATCTCTTGCATGAGGGACATTACCGTCTTTTGGAGCGGGCGAAGGCATTGGGAGATTACTTGATCGTCGGTGTCACCTCGGAGGCTTATGACAAGGCGAGAGGGAAACTGAATGTGATAGATTCTCTGGCGACGCGAATTGAAAATGTGAGAAAGACAGGCTTTGCCGATGAGATCATCGTGGAGGAATCTCATGGGCAGAAGGTGCAGGATGTCAAGAAGTACAAGATTGATATTTTTACGGTAGGCTCTGATTGGACAGGCACATTTGACTATATGAAGGACTACTGTCAGGTGGTTTATCTGGAAAGGACAAAAAATATTTCCAGTACCATGCTGCGGGTACAGAATAAGCGGATTCACAGAATCGGGATAATCGGTACGGGGCGGATTGCAGAGCGGTTTGTCCCGGAAGTCAAACTGGTCAGCGGCATTACCACACAAGGGTGTTACAATCCGCATGTGGAGAGCGCAAAGCGGTTTGCCGAAAGATGGGAAATTGAGGCATATGAAGATATAGAGAGTTTTTATGAGGCAATGGATGCAGTCTATATCGCGTCGCCTCATGAGACACATTATGAGTATATTAAGTCAGCGCTGGAGCACGGCAAGCATGTACTCTGTGAGAAGCCCATGGTGCTGAAAGCCGCGCAGGCGGAGGAGCTGTTTCGCTATGCGAGAGCGCATGAACTGATTTTGTTTGAGGGAATAAAGACCGCGTACTGTCCTGGATTTAATAAGCTCCTGGGGGTTGCCTGCAGCGGCATCATCGGGAGTATAAGAAATGTGGAAGTGTGCTTTACCAAGCTGGAAAACCCGGATAACCGGGAATTGACTGACCGGAAGTATGGTGGCAGCCTGACGGAGCTTGGCAGCTATGTGATGCTCCCCATATTAAAACTTTTTGGAGAAAATTACGACGACATTCGTTTTGATGTAATCAGAGGAGAGAATGGGCTGGATCTGTTTACAAAAATTTCAGTCAGCTATGCCAACGGCATTGCAACGGCCACCTGTGGGTTGGGCGTGAAGTCTGAGGGAAGACTTTTGATTGCCGGGACTAAGGGATATATGATTGCGGAGGCGCCCTGGTGGAAGACATCCTATTTTGAGGTGCACTATGAAAACCCGTTGGAGGTGGAAAAGTACTCCGAACGTTTTCTGGGAGAGGGTCTGCGGTATGAGATCAGTGATTTTCTTTCCATGATGAACGGCAGGAACAGCAGCGAATTTAAGCTGACTAGGAGCGAGTCGGTGGCGCTTGCCGATATCATGGAGAAGTTTTTGAAAGCGGAGGGGCGCGTAGAGAAATAGAATGTGGCCATGATGGTTTTGAACGGACAGATGACAGGCTGTCAGGAGTTGGGGGAATAGGAGCGGTTTCGATGAAAATTTGGGCGCACAGAGGATGCAGTCAGCGATATCCTGAAAATACGATGCTTGCCTTTGAAAAGGCGGCGGAACTAAAGGGGCTGACGGGGATCGAATTGGATATACAGCTCACAAAGGACGGGGAGATCGTCGTGATTCATGATGAGAGAGTGGACAGGACGACGGAGGGAGCCGGGTATGTGAAGGATTTTACACTTTCGGAACTAAAAAGACTGCATATTTACGCAGACGAAAATCCGGCGCAGTCCATTCCGACCATTAATGAAGTGCTTGATCTGCTGCAGGATAGAATGAAGGGCGGATTAAAGCTCAATATAGAACTGAAAAACAGCGTGAATCCCTATGAGGGGATGGAAGAAAAGATCGTGGAGCTGATCGGGCGGTACGGTTTGCAGGAGAATATTGTCTATTCTTCGTTTTACGCGCTGTCTCTGGAAAAGCTGCGGGAGATAGAGCCGCAGGCGGAGATCGGGATTCTGGATACTAAGGTTTCTGACTGCTTGTATAAAGGGAAGGGCGGATGCGGCGCAAAGGCCTTGCATCCTTGCTGGCAGGGAATTGATTTGTCACCTGAAAAATTACAGGGATATACGGTGCGGGCATGGTTTTCCGGGCATCTGTATCCTGAGAAGCCGACGGGGACGAAGCTCGATTTGGATGTGTTGGAGAAGCGTGGAATTACGGATGTGTTTTTGAACGAGCCGGAGCGGTATTTGCTGGTTTGAAAGTAGCGTGAGAAGAACTTCTAGCCACTCACAGCAGAGGCTGTTTCGCGGAGAAGTTCTAGGAGTTGCCTTGCAACTCCGTCTCACGCAGGAGAATGCCTGAAATGCGGCATTCTCCGCACCGATTTGAGATTCCGCGATGCGGAATCATCGCGGTTAGAGTGTGCGGAAAACGAAAATTTCCTTATATTTGGTTGATTTATAAATAGCAAGGCACCTTGACAATTTCATACTTTATATCAGATTTGGCGACGGCTTTTCTTTATATGCCTTTAATACAATGTTAGAATGAGGGTAACAAAGGTTTGCGTATGGAGGGTACGGAATGCGCTATTTCAATACGGAAGGACGCTGTGATCCGGAGTCGGGTTTGCAGGGCGGCTTCCAGACCGATTGTGCTGATGATTGATGAGGTGGACAGCGCATCCAATAATCGGGTGTTTATTGACTTTTTGGCACAGCTTCGCGCGTATTATCTGAAACGGAGAAAGAAGCCGATTATCAATGGCACGGGAAATTATTATCTCGAAGCGCAGACAAAGGATGCTTCCAGAACCGACGTGATCGTGGATTACTTAGGGCAGCAGTTTGTGGTGGAACTGAAAATCTGGCGTGGAAATGAGTATAATGAGCGAGGGGAAAGACAGATTACCGAATACTTGGACTACTATCATCTGGATAAGGGCTACATGCTCAGCTTTAACTTTAATAAGAAGAAGGAAGTGGGCGTGAAGGAACTGCAGGTTGGGGATAAGATGATCGTGGAGGCGGTGGTGTGAGGAAGGCTTCCCTAAGAACGGAAAAACGTCAAAAAGAGATCAAAATTATTGTTGACAGCTGCGTGCGATGCTGTTAGAATATAGGCATCAAAGGAATTCTAACAGTTGTGCGTTCGGCACGTTCAAGACAGCTTCTGTCGGATTTTTTCTTTGAAACATAACAGAAAACGGCAGGAGAGAATGAGAGGGTGCAATTTGTTATGACATATCATATCCTGCCAGAGAAAGGGAGGATACCATATGTCAAGACGAAGACAAAAGAAGAGACACGCAAGCAGGCGACCGGAGCAGTACAGGCAGAAACAAAGACAAATGCAGCGGAATGTAAAGGACAGGTTGTTCCGGTATCTGTTTGAGAAAGACAGATATGCGCTTCTGGATTTGTACAACGCGTTGAATGGGACAGCATATGAGGATTCATCACAGCTTGAGATTGTGACGATTGAGAGCGCGGTTTATGTAGTGATGAAGAACGATTTAGCCTATATTCTGTCCGGTACATTAAGCATGTATGAGCACCAGAGTACATACAGCCCGAATCTGCCGGTAAGGTTTCTGATCTATCTGGCGCAGGAGTACCAGATGGTGATCGAGAAGGCGGAGAGAAGCCTGTATGGAACCGGGCAGATTACCTTGCCTACGCCACAGTGCGTTGTCTTTTACAACGGCGTGAAGGAGATGCCGGAAGAGCAGACGTTAAAGCTGTCAGATGCCTTTGAAAATAGGAAGGCGCAGGCAGATGTAGAGCTGACGGTGCGGATGCTCAACATTAACCACGGACATAATAATAAGCTGATGGAGAAGTGTAAGGTTTTGGATGAGTATTCTAAGCTGGTAGCCGTGATAAGAGATTGTATGGCTGCTGAAAAGGATATGCAGACAGCTTTGAACAGAGCGGTGGATTATTGTATAGAAGAAGGTATCTTGAAGGAGTTTCTCTTAAAGAACCGTGCGGAGGTGTTAGGAATGTTATTGGAAGAGTTTGATGCGGAGAAATATGAGAGGACGATACGGGGCGAGGGAAGAGAGGAGGGAAAAAAAGAAGGCCTGAAGATAGGTATGCGTTTGAGCATAGAGATTCTGCAGGAGACCAATCAGACAAGAGAGGACGCAAAGAAAAAGATAGCGGAGAAGTATTCGGTATCTGAAGATGAGGCAGAGCAGGAACTCTTACTGTACTGGAAGGGGAACTGAATGACTTGAAGTAGTAAAGGCATATTAGATATAGAAATATAGATAAAATTAGAAAAATCTGATGTAGAGTATGGAATTGTCGTATTTTGCATCAGATTTTTATTTGGTTAAGTTCAACTTGTTCGACAAGAAAAAGGAGACATGATGACAGATTATCAGAAGATACGGGATGCAATTGAGCGGTCACTTAATTCAGAAAAAAGTAATTTTATCATCTATCCGTATGGAGAATACGGCGTGTTGGCAAAGCGGATTCTAAACGACAGTTTTGGGATAGTAGAAGATTATGTGATTGACAACAGGCTTTCCCAATATAACAGTAGTATCAAGAATTTGGATTTTTTCAAGGAGTTGGACAGCAGTAAATATACCGTTTTGTTTACTTGTGCGAATCCGGACATATATGACGAGGCGTTACAACCTTTAAAGCAGTTTTTTGACGCAGACCAGATTATAGATATATTTAGTAGTAATTTCGAAGAGAGAGGGGTAACATGTCGCGGAAAATATAGCTATGGCCCATTGTGCGATCATTGGTTAGTGGAATCGGTTGGGGCGTTTTGTAGCTTTGCAGAGGGGACTGATGTTGTAGAGAATCATGCTGTTGGCTATATATCTACGCATCCATTCTTATATTTAGGTGGCATAGCGGATACAATTCGGGAGAAAAGATGGGATGAGTGGAGAGGGAGTGAAATTTATTTTGAGGGAGTTGCACCTAAAGGAGAAAATTATAAGTTAAAGCGAATACATGTTGGGAATGATGTGTGGTTAGGAAAAAACGTTTTGATTACAAATAGTGCGGATATCGGTAACGGAGTTATTGCGGGAGCGGGTGCTGTCATAACAAAAGATGTCCCAGACTATGCTGTAGTTGCAGGGAGCCCGGCTCGAATTATTAGATATAGATATACACAGGAGCAGATTATAGCATTAAATAGAATTGCATGGTGGAATTGGTCTGATGAAAAAATAAGGGAATGCTATGATGATTTTTTTGAAGAAGTAGAAGTGTTCATTAATAAACATAAGGATGATTGATAAAGAAAGTATGATGGCGGGATGAATTATTACAAGACAAAATTATATAAAGCAGAAATCAAAAAGAATATAGAACATAATAATATGCTGCAGGTGCTTAGCGGAAAAGTGTGTGTTGTTACAGGAGCGCGGGGGATGATCGGAAGCGAACTGATTGATACGATTATGTTTGCAAATCAATACTATGGTTTAAATTGTAAGGTCTATGGCATAGTCCGAAATATGTCGGTGGCTTCTGAACGGTTTCATTCATTTATTAATGATGATTTCTTTGAATTGATACAGGCTGATATTAATACGGATTTTATTCGTGTTAATGAGAATGTTGATTATATTATTCATGGAGCAAGCAATACGCATCCGGTCTATTATGCGACACGTCCAATAGAAACAATACTTACCAATACTGTCGGGACAAGTCGTGTTCTGGAATTTGCTTCGGAGCATAAATGCCAAAAGTTTATTTTTTTATCTTCGGTTGAAGTGTACGGCGAGAATAGAGGAGATGTAGATAAGTTTACTGAAGATTATTTGGGATATTTAGACTGTAATACTCTTAGAGCTGGCTACCCGGAAGGGAAAAGAGTGGGGGAGGCATTGTGTCAGGCATACATAGAGGAGAAAAATCTGGACTGCATAATACCAAGAATATCAAGATGCTATGGCCCTGGGCTTCTAAATGAGGATTCCAAGGCGCTGTCACAATTTATTCATAAGGCGGTAGACAGAGAAGATATTGTATTAAAAAGTAAAGGGAACCAATTATACTCTTATATTTATGCGGCGGATGTAGTTAGTGCAATTTTGTTTCTTATTTCGAGTGGACAGAGGGGAGAAGCGTATAATCTCTCAGGTATTGAATCGGATATTACGCTCGCAGAATTGGCAGATTGTGTTGCTGCCATTGCTGGCACAAAAGTAATCTATGATATACCTGATGAAAAGGAGGCGGCAGGATACTCTAAGGCGACGAAAGCTTTGTTAGATACTTCGAAGATAGAAAGTCTTGGGTGGCATTCGCGTTATTCAGTTAAAGAGGGAATTAGAAGAACGTTAGAAATGCAGGGATACTATTTGGGGGAGTGAGATGAATACAGCAATCGTAATTGCGGCGGGTGTAGGACAGAGAACAGGACAGTGTGTACCGAAGCAGTTTATCAATGTATTGGATAAACCTATCATAGCCTATACTTTGGAGAAATTTCAAAAATCGGAAAAGATAGACAGTATAGAAGTGGTTTGTCTGAAAGGTTGGGAAGAAGTTTTAAAAGTTTACGCCCTACAATATGGCATCGCAAAATTGAAATGGATCGTTACGGGTGGAAACAGCAGCCAGGAATCCATATACATAGGACTGAAATATCTGGAGGATATTTGTGGGGAAGGAGATATTGTAGTGATCCATGATGGGATCAGACCGATGGTTGAAGAGGATATCATCGATTCGTGTATCGATATCTGCCAAATACGAGGTAACGGCATTACGGCGCTTCCTGTTTACGAACAGATTTTTAAAGCTGATAATGGAGAATCGTCAAAGGAGTATATTCCCAGAGACAGTTTAAAGGTTTTACAGACGCCGCAGGCTTATAAATATAGTGAAATAAAGAAGGCGTATGATGAGGCTTTTGCAAAAGGAATAGGGATTCAAGGATCAGCGTATGCGAATACGATGATGGCTGAGTTGGGCAATACGCTCTACTTTTCAAAAGGTTCGACCAAAAATATAAAGATTACGACAAAAGATGATATAGAAATTTTCAAAGCTATGTTGAGGATGGAAGAATGATAGAATTGGATGCGACAACACTTCGAAAGCTCCAGATGACTGAGCTTGAGATGTTAAAGGAAGTGGATAGGATATGTAGAAAATATGATATTAAGTATTCTCTCGACGGCGGAACATTGTTGGGCGCAATACGGCATAACGGCTTTATTCCGTGGGATGATGACGCAGATGTTGTAATGTTAAGACCTGAGTATATTAGATTTTACAAAGCATGTAAGAAGGAGCTGGATAAGGATAAGTTTTTTCTGCAGGATTTTAGGACAGATTTGGACTACCGATGGGGGTACTCTAAAATGCGCAGAAATGGAACAGTCTTTTTGAGGGAGGGACAGGAGCATGGTAAATGGAACCAAAGCGTATTTATAGATATTTTTGTGTACGATCAAGTGCCGGATTCAAAAATACTTCGGAGGATTCATTTGCTAATCTGTTTTTGTATCAGGAAGGGATTGTACGCAGAGGTTGGCAGGAAAAGCGCCTCAAACGGACTTTTCAGAAAGCTATACCAGTTGCTCTATATAATTCCACGGGACAGATGGGTCAGACAACTTGAAAAGATGGCAGAGATTACAAGCAGGAAAAGGACAGAGCTTGTCAGACATATGACTTATCCATATAGAAAGGAATGTCGATATGGGTTGCCCAGAGAGTGTTTTGACGAGTACATAGATAAGGAATTTGAAGGTTTTAAATTTAAAATATTTAAAAACTATGATCTATATTTAACAAGGTTATATGGTGATTATATGATACTGCCGCCAGTGGAGAAAAGAAAAGTACATCCGGTGAGTAAGATTAAGTTAATAGATTGAAAGGTGAGAATATGTCAAATTTGGAAGAACAGATTGAAAAGGAAAAACAGAGGTATTTAGATTATGCCGACCGGAATAGTGATAAGCGAATATATATTTATGGGGCGGGAAAACAGGCGGTTCCGATTGCCGATTTTTATAAAAAGAACAACGTTTCGATAGATGGATTCTGTGTCACAGACCGATCGAGTAACAGAAAGAATATCAATGGAATGCCGGTATATCAGGTGGATGAGCTCCCTCATGCAGATGCTGCGTTTGTATTTGGGGTGAGGGTTCAGCTAAATGATGAAATAGAGAAGATATTGAAAGAAAATGGCTATACTAATTTTTTGCCGGCATCAAATTTGATTCGCTATTTAGGGGAATATGGGTACAGCTTCTATACAAGTCCCATGATTGAAATTACAACGAAGCTGGGATGTGCGGTAAATTGTAAATTTTGTCCACAAGAGTTATATATTAAGGAATATTTAAAAGAAGGAAATCCAGATACCGTATTATCTTTCGAAAATTATAGAATATGTATCGATAAATTGCCGGAAAATACAATTGTTGAATTTGCTGGATTTACGGAACCTTTTTTTAATGCAAGGTGTATGGAGATGATTCAATATGCGAAAAACAGAGGGCATAGAGTAAATTTATTTACGACGCTCCGGGGATTGAAATTGGATCAGATAGATCAACTGCTGGAGATCGAATTTGAGGAGTTCGTTCTGCATGTTCCGGATCGTGAAGGTTATGCTGTTATTCCTGTGGATGAAGAGTATAGGGAAATTATAAAAAGATTAAGCGTGGCAAAGAAGCCAAATGGAAACAGTTTCATTGATTACGCCTGCGCGCAGGGGACGGTGGAGGATGAGATAACAGAACTGCTGGGAAACGATATTAGAATTTATGTGGTTCTCAACGATAGGGCAGGAAATTTGCAGGATAGCTGTCTGTATGGAAAAAAGGGAATTCGTGGCAGGATAAGGTGTGAACTTTCAAAAGATATTAACCATAATGTTTTACTGCCGGACGGGCGGGTGATTCTGTGCTCGAATGATTGGGGATTAAAGCATGTCATGGGGAATCTGATACACGAGACATATGAGCAGATTCTGGACGGTGACGAGGCGAATAGAATAAGAGAGGCGATGATGAACGAAGGCGGCGCATTCGTTTTGTGTAGAAACTGTTTTCAGGCAATATGCGAGGGAGATTTTTAAATGTACATAGAAAAAATCGACAGTCCAAAAGATTTGAAAAAGCTGAATGTAGAGCAGTGTGTTGTTTTAGCAGATGAAATACGATATGCGCTTTTGCATGCCATTAGCGCGACAGGGGGACACCTTTCTTCCAATTTGGGAATTGTGGAAGCGACGATAGCGTTACACTATGTATTTGATTCCCCAACAGATAAGATCATTTTTGATACTTCGCATCAATGCTATACACATAAAATACTTACAGGGCGAAAAGATGCATACTTAGAACCAAAGCAGTATAAAAAGTATTCCGGCTATACAAACCCGGACGAGAGCGTACATGATTATTTTAAACTGGGTCACACTTCAACGTCAATTAGTTTGGCTTGTGGCTTGGCAAAGGCAAGAGATTTGAGAGGAGATAAAGAAAATGTAATAGCCGTTATAGGAGATGGTTCACTAAGCGGTGGAGAAGCATTCGAGGGATTAAATTTCGGTGGCTCTGAGATAAGGGGAAATCTAATCATTTTGTTTAATGATAATCAAATGTCAATTGCAGAAAATCATGGGGGAATGTACGAGAGCATAAATGCGCTTCGTATGTCCAAAGGCGAGACACCGAATAATATCTTTCGGTTTTTGGGATATGAATATAAATACATCGGAGATGGAAATGATCTTATGAACCTGATACCGATTTTTCAGCAGATTAAGGATATTGACCATCCGATTGTACTGCATATGTGCACTATGAAGGGGAAGGGTTATGATGTATCCGAACAAAAAAGGGAAGAAACACATTTTGTTAAGTCATTTGATTTGAAACTGGGTGATGTTCAACAAAAAATTGCGGGCGAGAGATATGATCTGATTGTCAGAGATTTTTTGCTTGAAAAGATGAAGGCGGATAGAAACGTTGTGATAATGACGGCGGCAATGCCTGTTACACTGTCCTTATCAGAAGAGCTGAGAAAACAGATTGGAGAGCAGTACATAGACGTTGGGATTGCGGAAGAGCATGCAATATCAATGGCGGGAGGAATTGCCAGAAATGGCGGAAAGCCTGTATTTTTTACCAGATCGACCTTCTTCCAGAGAGCCTATGACCAGATATCACAGGATGTATGTATCAATAAACTTCCGATTACCATGATACTGATTAATTCATCTGTTTATGCTGCTACGGATATGACGCATATTGGCACTTTTGATATTGCCATGATGTCAAATATTCCGAATCTTGTAATGCTGGCGCCGACCAATAAAGAGGAATATCTGGCAATGCTTGATTGGAGTATTGAGCAGGACGAGTATCCTGTGGCAATACGACCGCCAAGAAACGGTATATATCATGCCGACTATGAGGTTAACAGGGATTATAGTGTGATCAATAAATTCCAGATGACGATTCAGGGAGAAGAAATAGCAGTAATAGCGTTAGGTGATTTTTATCAATTAGGTGAAGAAGTTATTAAATTGATCCGAGATGAAATTCATGTAAATGCCAGTCTGATTAATCCAAGATATGCGTCGGGAATTGATGAAATACTGTTGAACGAATTATCCGAGACTCATCGCATTATCATTACGTTAGAGGATGGGATACTGGAGGGAGGATTTGGACAGAAAATTTCGGCATTTTATGGGAATACCGGTGTAAAGGTCTTAAATTATGGGTTAAAAAAGGAATTTGTAGATTTTTATGATACACGGGAAATCTTGGGAAGGAATAGATTAAAGCCAAACTTAATTGTAGAAGATATCATGAGACAAATACAGCGGTGAAGTGGAAATGTCGCAAACCGAAGCCAATGGTAACAGATGTGGGAAATAATAAATGAGGGAAAATCAACATGAAATTTTCAATCGTAACGGTTTGTTTGAATTCAGCAGACACAATTAGGCAGACGATAGAGAGCGTTGTACATCAGCAGAACGAGAATATTGAATATATCATAATTGACGGAGGGTCTACGGATGGCACTGTAGATATTATAAAAGAATATGGCGATGAAATTTCATTTTGGGTAAGTGAAAAAGATAACGGATTATATGATGCCATGAATAAGGGGATAGTAAAGGCGTCTGGAGATGTGATATCTTTGCTCAATTCTGACGATTGGTATGAACCAAATATTCTGGAAAGAGTGAAAGAGTATTTTGAGACTTATAAAGTTGATATGGTGTGTGGAAGTGTAAGAAACATCTTAGACAATGAAGAATTTGGAATAACAGCACCTAGGTATGATTTGGGCGAGCTCCATCTTAGAGTACAATGCATGCCGCCGGCATTATTTTGTAGAAAAAGTGTTTATGATCAGATAGGACTCTTTAATACGGAGTTTAAGATAACGTCCGATTTCGAATGGGAAATGAAAGTATGGCAAACGGGATTATCCTGTTACAATGCCGCCGATATTTTTACAAACTTTCGGCTGTCAGGAACATCCGGACAAAGGAAATACCTGGCCATGTTAGAAAATTACGAGATAGCGAATCGATATTTGACTCCCAAGTATCAAAAGGAAGTCGATACATTTTATTCTGAGAGGCTCGAAAGTTGCTTTTATGAGCAGAGTTTTGAAGAACAATTTAAAAATATTGATAAAAATGTTTTGTTAAATATTTTTGGTGATGAGGAGCTTTATATATGGGGAACGGGGATTCAAGGCGCCTTGTGTTTACATACGATGGAACAACTGGAACTTAAATGCGCTGGTTTTGTAGACAATGATAAAAGAAAATGGAACAGCAAAATTAAGAACTATCTAATTTACGAGCCAGTTAAACTGGATAAAAGTATAAAGATATGTATTGCGGCGCGTGAGTATAATACACAGATCAAAGAGCAGTTAGTGGATTTGGGATATTTACCTGATAGATATGTGGAGTTTTCCGAAGTAATGAAGCAGGCGGTAATGAAGGAGACTGGTATTAGATATATGGTCGATTAGATGAGTAGCGGGTAATTTATTAAACTATTAAATATGACAGTGGGTATTATTGAGAAAGGTAAACATATAGGCGATGAAAGTATTGTGGTTATGTAATATAGTACTGCCGGAATATGCAGAAGAATTTGCATTGAAACCAACAGTTGTTGAAGGATGGCTAACCGGAATGTTACATCAGATGGAAAAGAAGGTAGAAATCGCGCTTTGCTTCCCTATTATTGATTTATGGAGAAAGAAAGATGGAGAATTAAATGGACATAAATTCTATTCCTTTTCCTATTCGGATTATGAATACAGTACAGAAACAGAAGAAAGATTTGCAGAAATATTAAATGATTATCAGCCAGACATCGTACATATTTGGGGAACTGAATTTCCGCATACTTTGGCAATGATAAATTCCTGTGAAAAAATGAGGATTTTAGATAAAGTACTTATTAATATTCAGGGTCTGATTGAGCCTTGCAGTCAGTATTATTTAGATCATATATCAGAAGAATATATCGACGAAGAAAATGAGCTTGGTGATTCGCTGCGCAAGGCGCAGGAGGAATTTCAGGTTCGTGGTAGGTATGAGAGAGAAGCATTGAATAAAGTTAAATACGTAATTGGAAGAACAGATTGGGATTGCGCGTGGGTAAAACATATTAATTCTAATATTATTTATTATTGTGTAGGAGAGATATTACGGGATGAGTTTTATGAGAAAAGAAGGACTTGGTCGTATGAAATGTGTGAAAAGCATTCAGTATTTGTCAGCCAGGCAGGATATGCGATTAAAGGACTTGATTATTTATTGCGCGCAATGCCTGACATTATTAAAGATTATCCAGATGCACATGTTTATATTGCGGGGACAAATCCAATGGTGAACAATCCAAGATCGGGATATATAACACCATATGGCGTTTTCTTAAAAAACATAATTAGCGAATTGAACTTACAGGATAATGTGTCCTTTTTAGGACGTCTTAATGCTAAGCAAATGATACAGATGTATTTAAAAGCAAATGTGTTTGTCTCTTGCTCCAGAATAGAAAATTCTCCCAATTCAGTTTGTGAAGCAGCAATTATAGGGACTCCGATTGTGTCATCTTATGTAGGGGGAATTGAGAATTTGGCTGAAAAAATTACAAATATTTATCTGTATCAGCCTGGCGTGGAATATATGCTTGCATTTTATATAAAAAAAGTGTTTAAAACTGATAAGTTTGCAATTCATTCAAATAAAATTCTGGAATTTATGGATAGGCAGAATAATATGGAGACTACATGGAAAATTTATCAGGAATTGTGTAAAAAAAGGGAATCAGAGGGAGAAGATCAATGAATGTTGCAACAATTCTTTTTACTTATAATCGCAGCAAACATACACGACAGGTTCTTGACGCATTGAGCAGAAACACAGTTTTACCTGATAAACTTTATATTTTTCAGGATGGACCAAAAAGAACTACAAATCAAAAAGAGTGGAAAGCTGTCAGTGATGTAATAAATGCTGTTTCATGGTGTGATACAGAAATAGTCATATCGAACTATAATAAAGGATTGGCAAATTCTATAAAATCTGGTGTGAGTCAGGTGCTTCAATTATATGATGCTGTGATTGTATTAGAAGACGACTGTGTACCTCATCCGCAATTTATGGAGTATATGGTAAAAGCATTGGAAAAATATGAATCCAAGAAAGAGGTGTATCATATAGGGGCATCATCCGAGCCAGTAGAAGTAAACGAAAATGGAACATGCGCCTATTTTTTGGGAAGAGCAAATTCATGTGGCTGGGGGACTTGGAAGGATAGGTGGGAACAGTTTAATAACGATTATACTCTTTTGGTAAAGATAAAGTCAGATTCACAATTAAATGAATGGTTTCAATTATGGGCAGAAGATACAGAATCAGCCATTTTAGGGAATATTGAGGGCACAACTGATTCATGGGCAGCATTTTGGGTACTTACTATAATTATGAACAAGGGATATTGCATGTCGCCATATGAGTCTTTCATTACGAATATTGGTTATGATAATAGTGGAAGACATTCTGGGGCGGCTCAGCCGGAATTGAAGATTCGTTCGGATGAAAATCGAACCGAAATTATTTTGCCGGATAAGATTGAATTTGTTGATAATTATAAAAAATCTTTTGCGAACTATTATCCATGGACCAATCCGATAATAAAGAATGCGTATTATAGAGATGTGGCTTTGGATTTGCTGGAAATATCTCAAAAAAATATTAGCATGGCTGACTACCTGAAAAAATATGGAATACAGAAAATTGCAATATGGGGCAGAGGAAGAATAACAACATATCTGATTGAGGCGCTAAAGACCGAAATTGAAATATTGGCGATTACGGAAACACATCCGGCAGGGGACAAGTATGAGGAGATACCTTTAATTTCATGGAGAAAGTTGCAAGAGGATATTCCCTTAATTATAGTTATTCCGGGGTTTGATGCTGAGCGGATTAAAAGCACTCTTGAAGAGATTCATTTAGAAGATCGTGCTATTTCCATTGGGGAGCTGACGGATGTAATATTGCGTAGTGAGGAGAAAGAAGGATCAAGGCGACGTGAAAAATAATAGGGTTCTTACACTGTTTTATCATCGTATCAATGTGTTCGCAAATGATTATCAACAACTATGCGTATCTCCCCAAAATTTTAAAGAACAACTGCAATATTTGAAAGATAATTACTTGCTCGTACGCTTTGAAGAAGACTGGAATCAATTAAATTCTGATGCAGTGGCGATTACCTTTGATGACGGATATCTTGATAATCTGCAATTTGCTCTTCCGATTTTGGAGGAGATGCAGGTACCAGCAACTATATTCGTGAGCACTGGCACGATGAATCAGGCAAAAGAATTGTGGTGGGATGAATTAGAATATTTATTACTTAATGACAATTACACGTCCTCATATTTTCAATTGGAGGATAGTGAGTTCGGCTATCGGTGGGATACAAGTACTTGGGCGTATCGGGAAAATTGTTATAGGAGTATTCACCATCTGATGAAAAATTTTGTTAATCCGAATAAGCGCGAAGAATGGATGGAACAGTTATGGCGCTGGCGTGGATTGGAAAGAAAGGCAAGAAAAGAAAATTTAACAGTTTCTGAAGATGAATGTCGGATTTTGGCGCGGTCAAAAATGATTTCCATAGGGGCGCATACAGTAAACCATCCGTCACTGGCAGTTTTAAACAGAGCGGATCAGGAAAAGGAAATTGCGTCATCGATAGACAGGCTCTCAGATATTTTGGGTGAACAAATTATTCTGTTTTCTTATCCGTTTGGGAGTTACGGCGCAAATTATAATGAGGACAGTATAAAAATATGTAAGCGGTGCGGAATTAAGAAAGCAGCATCCACGGATAGTTTGTTATGGGATTCGTCAGTGAATCCATATACAATTCCCCGTAAAGTAATTAGGAACTGGGATGCAGAAGAATTTCAAAAAAAGCTGCAGGAATATTGGGAAGGGGTTTAGATGAAGAAAGTTTTTGTTTTTGGAAGAGGAAGTCTGTATAAACAAAAGGAAAAGTATATTAAGAGAACTTATAACGTGCAGGGCTTTGTGGATAATGCGGTTAGCAGGGATAATGAAATGGATGTGGAGAGTGGTTTACCTGTTATCCATCCGGAGCAGATTAGTCAATATTTAGACGAGGATGTGAAGATAATTTTAATGTCAACACAGTATGTTTCCATGTGGAAACAGTTAAGTAAGTTGGGAATTGAAAAACATAGAATCCTGTTTGGAATTATATTTCCACCGCTTATGGATGGCGAAGATGTTTTATTTGGAGATGGAGGAAGTATAGTGGCAGAAGAGTGTGGAGGTGTCTGCTATTTAAATTGTGCTAAAAAGATAGACGTGGAGAGCCATAAGCAGTTATTAGAAAAGGTGCAGGATATTCTGAGAGAACGGTATAAAAGAAAATATCCTATTATTGATGCAATTTCACAAATGGATACTGAGCCGGTCAGCAGAAAATTTGGCACGGAGAGAGGAACGGCGATAGATCGATATTATATTGAAAAATTTCTTGAGAAAAATAGGGGGCTTATACATGGTGATTGTATTGAAATCGCTGAAAATACATATACGCTGCGTTACGGAGAAAACAGGGTGAAAAACGCATATATTCTACATGTAAAAGGCTGGGGAGAGAATGCGATAAAAGGGAATCTGGAAACGGGAGAGGGAATCAGGGAAAATCAATATGACTGTGCCGTTATTACGCAGACATTAATGTTTATTTATGATCTTAGAGAGACAGCGAGAAATATATATAAAATGCTTAAGCCGGGGAGCAATGCGTTGCTTACGGTTGCTGGTATATCCCAGATATCACGTTATGATGCAGAACTTTGGGGAAGTTATTATGGGTTCCATGAAGATGCAGTAAAGGCATTGTTTGAACCGGAATTTGGCAGCGAAAATGTTATGGTAGACACATATGGGAATGTAAAGACGGCAATTGGTTTATTGTGTGGACTGTGCAGAGAGGACTTAAAGGAGGAAGATTTTATTTTCCAGGATAAAGATTATCCGGTAATTATCACGGCGTTACTGCATAAGGAGGAAGAAGTTAAATGAATTATATCGGCGCACTGGAAACGGATAGTGAACTTATTAATAGCAATAAAGAATATCTAATTTACGGAGGGGCAGGAGGATATGGAGAAAAAATATACCGAAATATGGAACTATATGGGAAGCAGGGTAATGTCAAAGCATTCATAGATAGAGAACCAGCCAGATGGGGAGATACGTTGCATGGTATTCCTGTCCTCAGTATAGAGAGGGCAAAGGAAGAATACAGGGAAGCGGTTATATGCATTGGAGGTGAAGTAGAAGAAAATATAAAAGATATTGAATTGCTACAGGGAATGTTAAATATTCATCAAATTATATTTAATAGAAAATGCAAAATGTATGGAACAGAGTATGGAGGATTTTATCTGCCGGAGAGTGTTGTGATAAAAAATGCCGTTGTATATTCATTTGGTATTGGGGAGGATTTGTCATTCAGTGAAGCTATCATTAAGGCGGGAGGAAAAGTTTTTGCGTTTGATCCCACGCCCAAAGCGATAAAATTTGTGGAAAATCATAGATTGTTTTCTCATCCTAATTTCCGCTTTTTCCCGTATGGATTATCTGACAGAGACGAAGCAGAAAAGTTTTTCTTGCCAAAG
>CANOBT010000103.1 GCA_947564305.1 uncultured Lachnospiraceae bacterium
CACAGTAAAGCTCCAATCTGTTTATCGCTACTTCTCTGCCTATCCTGACAAAATTATCCTTGCCCTGAAAATGGATGGTAACATTAGGCGCAATTGTCGTATCAAACACAATACAATTATTATCATTATCCCTATATTCTGTTTGCGGCAATAATCTGATTAAGTCCTGTCCTCTAACAGAGTATTCTTTGGGAAACAAATCATACACATAACACACATCCATACCCTGACCGATTTCCCGTACAATTGCATCCCTGATTGAAGGAAATTCAGGAAAAAGTATGATTAATGCTTTTTTTAATTGTTTTAATTCATCCAAATGTATAATTGGTATATTATCATATTTTTTTACATCTGATTTTTCCCATTTTTTATCCGCGAGATAATGAATTTTGACCCTGTTTTTTAATCGGCATTTTGTTTGCTCATAATTTTGCCCGATTCCATATCCGACAATAACATCATAATTATTAAAGTCTATCATCCTGTTTTTCCTCAAAAATATCTTTCCTTGATTCTATAATCTGTATGAAATGTTCTAAGTCTGTTTTTGTCGTAATTTTAAAATTATTTTCATCTCCAGGAATTATCGCAATATCCATCCCAGCCATAACGGCCGGTTCTGCCGAACCGTTAACCTCAAGGATATGTCCCGGCAATAACCTCCGATTTGCCTCATAATACGTTTTCAGCCGGAATACCTCCGGCGCCTGCCCCGCATATATCTCTCCCCGATTTAATAATGCGGTAATACTTTTTCCATCCATGCTGGAATATACTGTATCCTTCATCGGCAGTCCTGGCATCACGCCATCGTGACCATCTACGGCACATAAGCACTCCTCAATCATCTTCATTGAAAGCATTGGTCGCACTGCATCATGAACCATTACATAATCCCTGTCATCAGCAAAATCTCTAATATCACAAAGTCCATGGTAAATAGAAAGCTGACGATTTCTGCCCGGGAGAGAAAAACCTCTAAACTTTCCTTTCCTGTCATAAATCCCCAGCCATCCCGTGATAAACTTTTGCCATTCCAAGTCTGCAACAATCAAAATTGCATCAATCTGAGGATGTAAAGACAGACTTTCTACACAATAAGTAAAAATCGGTCTTCCGCCAACTTCTATATACTGCTTGGGGACATCCAGCCCCATCCTCGTTCCTATACCGCCAGACAAGATTAAAGCAATATTCATGATTTATTATCCTTCCCTAAGTACCGCGTCATCTTAAAATATCCTTTAAAATTTCAGCAGGCGGATATTTTCCAACGTCTCTCCATATGTTTTAGTTTTTTCAAACAGCAATGTGGTACCAAGCACAAAGCCCTTTACCCCTTTGGGTGCAAAATCTATAATCTTATCTGCACTGCAGGCTCCGTCCCAATAAATTTCAAAACCCATATCTTCCTTCATAGAAAGAAGCTTTGTAATCTTCTCCCCCACATAAGGCAGATACATCTGTCCTGCATTGCCAGGATTCACCGACATGACCAGTACTTTATCAACAATGCGAAGCATCTCCATGACTGTCTCTACTGACGTCCCCGGATTAATTGCAATCCCCGGTATCATCCCCGCATCGATAATACTCTTTAAAGTCGTAGACGGATGATACTCTGCTTCCGGATGAATATACACCGTGTCTCCTTTGCGGAGATGATCCAAAAACAAATGGATACGATTATTGGGATGCTCTATCATCAAATGCACATCCAATGGCTTTTTCGTTGCTTTTGCTATGTATCTCATATCATTTAAAGACATAGCAAAATTAGGCACATAACGCCCATCCATAATATCAATATGAAAGGAATCGATACCTCCCTGTTCCAAAGCTATTACTTCGCGTTCCAGATGCCCGTAATCAGCACACATCATAGAAGCCAATAACTCAAAGTTCACTGCACTCACTTCCTATACAAAAAAATTTTTATTCGCGTAAACTACATGATATTGACGCCCCCGCCCTTCAAAAAAGTAAGTCATAAGTCTCTCCGCCATAAAACCAGGATAGCGATTTTGATACTTATCCTCCCTCTTTCCAATACGTTTAGCTGCAGCATCCAATATAGGAAAAAGCCACGAACACAACTCATCAAAGACAGTCTTTTTTGCAATTAACATATTACACGGCGAATACAATCCTTCATTGAAAAACTCCAGCGCCATATCATACTCCAACGAAAGATTTTTTTGAAAATATTCCATCAAAATCTCCCAATCCGATGCCACATGCCGCTCTTTATAATTCCCTGCCACGCATGGTGCAACATAAAGCGGTACCGGTAAAATTACATCTATTCCATTCTTTTCCATTTTCTCTAACCAGTCATCCGGCAAGAGGAAATGCCTGCGATAATGCACCAGTCCTACATAATCTTCTTTCGCGTTTTTCCATATCCAATATAAGCCAGTCAGTTCACAATACTGCTGATTTTTCTCAGAGATATTCTCTCCTGTATCGTCCGTAATTACTTCACTGTATATCCTCTTATCTGTTAATGCTGCTCCGACCTGCAGGATCACTTCATCTTTTATCAAACTATAATTTTCCTGTTTCAATGGCTTGTCATAAATGGAGCTTGCCACATAAATCTTTGCTGTTTTGTTTTCCTTCATAATCAAAAATCATCTATCAGAATAAATTCTCTCCCATGCTCCCGATACCATTTTTTCATATATGCATTGCGAAGCTCCCGATCCATATCCACTGTTACTGGAATGATTTCAGAAAATCCCACTGCTGCCAGCTCTTCAGTCAATTTGGCATGATTCGTCCCCCGTGTGCCGAGATAAACCGGCAAAGCCTTATTTACAAACTGATCCATCCTGCTATATGTAATAGGCAAAACAGGGATTCCATCAATAAAATCAGGATTCTCGTCCTGCAATTCTTCACTAACAAGATATGCCAAAACCTCTACACCGGGATAAAGATAATTTATGTAAGCTTTTAAAGTACGGGAACGGGAATGTGCCCCCGCTATATAAAGTTGCTTCACCTCATCCATCCTACTTGATAACCCCGCTCTTCCACGCATCTGTAAGAACCTCTACGCCCAGCGTATTTTGTACTTTTTCGCATATATCAGAATAATCTATTATCTTTACGGAAGCATCCAGCCCCATCTTTGTCAATTGATTGGTAATCGCGCTTTCGTTCCCCAATGCAGATATAATAACCGACAGATTCTTTTCCGTTTTTAATTTTTCTGGCGGACAGACTTTATAGCCTAAATATTCTCCTGAATTAGTAAAATAATTATTGTCAACAAAGTATTCCAGTTTTCCTTTACCCAGCCTTACTAAATGCTCTGCCTTTTTTCCTATATGCCCCGTACCAAAAATTACATAACGTTCTCCTTCTGCCAGGTATTTTCTAAGTTCAAGCTCAAAGTCCTTTTTAACTGCGGTTTCTTCATAATATAAGATTGTTCGTGATGCAAAATACCTCTTGAACTTTGGTAAATATTTTTTTTTGGCTTCGCTGTCATTTCCTACAACCAGCCGAAATATTTCCGCATCGTCCATGCAGCCCTCATACTCATTTTCCACAGATCTACCAAAAACTGAATAATTAGTCAAAGCCTGCTTTGATTCTATATATTCAAAAAGCTTGCCCTGATGATAAAGAAGCAGCCAAAAATAATGATCTGTCGAAATATGGATCCGCTCTTTGTTCTGCCCCCAGTATTGTTCATAGTATTCTTCTAACAATCCTTTTTTTACAAAAGCGGCGTTAGTAAAAATTGCATTATAATAATACAAATCCTCCAGCACCCTGTTTTTTGCACACTTTATCACTTTTTCACCCGTAGGATGTATACTGCAGCAATCCCCATAAAGGACATCCGCCCGGTGTTTCTTATACGTATCAGCCGCAGCCGCGAGAGCACCCTGGTTATACCAGTCATCTGCCCCAAGCATTGCAACCAGTTCACCTGTAGCATATTTTAGGTTCTTTGCCATTGCCGCAGACGGCCCGCCATCTTTTTGCGACACAAAATAATCAATGGAATCCTCATATTGCTTAATAATATCCACTGTATTATCCGTCGAGCCTCCATCCAAAACCATAATTTCCTTATTTTCATAATCCTGCCCTAAAAAGCTGTTTATGGCTCTCTCGATAGTTTCCTGCATATTAAATACCGGAATCATTACTGTAATCCGTGGATTATCCATATTCACTCTCCCATACCAAAAAAATATTCTTCAAGCATCATACTCCAGCAATGATAAATTGGTAAATGCAGCTCCTGAATCTTATAATTCTCACTTTCAGGCGCCTTTACCAGTACATCACAGTAGTTCCCCAGCTTACCTCCTGTAAGCCCTGTAAGACCAACTACTTGTATATCCAACGCTTTTGCCGTAATTGCCGCATTAATGATATCCATACTATTTCCGCTGGTGGAAATTCCCAAAAATACATCCCCTTTTTTGCCATAGCCTAAAAGCTTCTGTGCAAATATGTTCTCTACGTCCACATCGTTTAAAAAGGCTGTGGAAAGCGCATCCTGTGATGTCAATGGCAAAACCGCCAGCGCACCTTGAAGCCTCTCTGATATTGCAACGCCTTTTTCTGGTTCTATTGCAGCAAAGCGCTGCCGCAGTTCTTCTGAAAGGGGACGCTTTTTCAAGAATCCTTTCATCAACTCTCCTGCAATATGCTCGGAATCTGCCGCTGATCCCCCGTTGCCTGCAACAAGCAGCTTGCCGCCAGCTTCAAAGCACTGTCGCAGCAAATCATATGCGCCGAGCAAATCCCTTCTTGCTTCCGCCAGCTTGGGATATCGGACAAGCAAGTCATCTATGTATTTCCATGGCTCATGCATTCTTCCCTTTTTCTCCTCCCAATATCATCTGAACTGCTTTCGGCAATGACGTCACGCTCATATCCTGTCCAAAGCTTCCCTTCCCTATCAAAACAGTCTTACACCCCGCGTTTTTCCCTGCGGCAATATCCTGTTCCCTGTCCCCGACCATCCACGAATCCTTCAGATCAATATGAAACTCTTCTGCCGCTGCATACAGCATCCCCGGCTTCGGCTTCCGGCAATCACAGTCTATCTTTAATTCCCTGGCCTCACCTTCATACCCGCTATGCGGATGATGCGGACAGTAATAAAGTCCATCAAGGTATACACCCTCTTCTCCCAAAAGTGTTTCCATCTTATTATGAATTTCTTCTAACCCCTCACAGGACAATTCTCCTCTTGCAATCACCGGCTGATTTGTGATGACAATTGCAAGATAGCCAGACTGATTGATCTTACCAATTGCATCCCCTACACCAGGAAGAAGCTCGAATTGATCAATATCATTAAGAAATCCTACTTCTTTATTTATCGTTCCGTCCCTGTCAAGAAAAATCGCTTTCTGTTTTTTACGAAAATTCTTTCTACCGATATAGCCTAATTCCATATCACGGCAAACCTGTTCATACCGTTGGGGTGTCCCCATATCTCTGACGTATTCGCAACTGTCATAACAATACATTGATCCAGTTCCGGCAAGAGGTTTTAATATATCTCTGTCTAAATCAATCTTCTCAGGCAGGTGTCCGTATTCTTTTATAAGTCTCTCCCTTGCAATATCGAGGACTTTCGGCGCGACGATATGAAGCCCGGCATTGACCCTGTTTTTGTAATACTTTGGTCGCCCGTCCTCTCTGGATAGCCATGCGGTTATTGTTTTGTCCTTATCTGCAAAAATCAGCCCGCTATCATATGGGTGATTGTTGGGATGTGTAAACAGCGTTACAAGGCCCCCAGTACTTTTATGGAACGCAGCAAACTTTTCTACATCAATATCGAATATCACATCCGCATTGACAAGCAGGAAATCCCTGTTCAGCCGATCTCTCAGCCGAAATAAAGCACCTGCGTTTCCAAGCGGCTTGTCCTCCTCATAGTATGAAATATTGACATCAAACGGCCTTCCCGTTACCCGGGATAATTTTTTCCCGTCTCCAAAGTAGTCCATGATTACTTCTTTTTTGTGTGATACGGTAATGACGATATCACTTATCCCCTGTGCTTTTAAATTTTCTATCTGATACTCCATCACAGGCTTTCCTTCCACGGGAATCATTGGTTTTGGAATATCCGGAGCGACAGTGGATATCCGCGTTCCCTTTCCCCCTGCCATAATAACCGCTGTCATCAGAGATCCTCCCCTCATCAAAACCCAAAACATCCTGTTACAGAGAATTCAACATCTCACACAATCTTTCTATCTTCTCCTTAGGCAAATCAGGATAGTTTCCTACATATACGCCGTTTTTATGGATATATTCAGCATTCGGATAGTCAGCAGGATCAATATAAGGATACCTTTTCCTTATATATGGCTGTCTTGTCATATTACCGCCGCCTGCCGTGCCTCTCCTGAATTCCACATTTTCATCACGAAGACTCTGGATCACTCTGTCATACAGACCAGTCACAGATGCATGCGGCATAACAACAAAGGCATAATTGCTGTTTCCTTCATGTGCAAATTCGGTATAATATTTGCTGCTATCCAAATTCCTTATAAACAGATCATAATTTTCTCTTCTTTTTTCCACATTGGCATCCAGACGTTTTAATTGGTTTAATCCGATCACCGCATTCAATTCCGTACTCCTCATATTAAAGCCAGGCACAGTAAATATGAATTCAGGATGAAGTTCCGGATACTTTTCTGCAATTTCCGTCATATAACTTTTGTCATCACATTCCCTGAGCATACCATGGGAACGGATCATCCGCATCAGACGGTACATTTCTTTATCCTTCGTGCATAGCATACCGCCTTCGATCGTGCTCATATGGTGTGCATAGTAAAATGAAAAATTGGAAATATCCCCGACAGAACCACATTTTTGTCCCTTAAAGACTGCTCCATGAGACTCACAGGTATCTTCGATCAAGGTAATATTTTTATCTTTGCAAATATCAATGATTTTATCCGACAGGCCATTATATCCCAACACGTGAGTCAACAGTACCGCTTTGGTGTCGCTGGTGATCTTCGATGCAATCTCATCCTCGTTGATGGCAAAATTACTGAGATTTACATCGGCAAAAACCGGCTTAAATCCGGCTGTAATGACCGATGCGATATCGCTTGTCCATCCTATCGGGGAAACGATAATTTCACCGCCTCCATACCTCTCTTTAAGCGTCATCATCGTAATATAGTTTGCGGAAGAGCCGGAATTAACAAACACACAGTAGTATCCTCCTCCCAGCCATTTCGACCACGCTTCTTCAAATTCGCGCACCTTCGGACCGTTCGTAAACCGGTCCGATGACTGCAAAAAATCAACCAGTATATTTATATCATCTTTATCAATGTTGTTTTGCATTAATGGTATGTTCAGCATCTTTTTACTCCTATTATTAGTTCTTATCCCACTTGAAATTACCGTGTCAGAAATTCAGCGCCAATATTAATACGTTCACGGTAATAATTTAATAAATCTTCCATCGTCTGTTCATAAGAAATACGCGGCTCCCAGCCAGTATGCTTTTTGAATTTCCTGCAATCCGGCACTTGAAGATCCGCATCTATGGGCCTTAATCTTTCTGAATCAACTTCAATGCGAATTTTATCTTTCAACGGAGACATATTCATTAAAGTATGCAGTGTATCACCTACAGTACAGGTATAGCTGCCGCCAATGTTATAATATTCTCCAGGAATAGGATCAACTGTAACAAGCATGTAATAAGCTCTGACGGCATCACGGACATCCGCATAAGTTCGCAGAGACTCTAAATTTCCCACCCTTACAACCGGTTCTATTATTCTCTTTTCAATCATGGCAATTTGTTTTGCAAAAGTAGCTTCATGAAATACGTCACCTCTGCGCGGGCCGGTATGAGTAAACATACGTGTCGTCATTACTGTCATGCCAAATGCTTCCGCGTAATATCGTCCCAGCAAATCGGTTCCAACTTTAGAAATTGCGTAAGGAGAAGCGGGATGAAACGGACAGTCTTCGTGAATACCTGTTTCCGGTTTTCTTAACGCCGGAATCTTTCCAAAAACCTCCGAAGAGGCACAGACATGAACCTTCGGGCTATAAGCCATATCCCGCTCCATTTCTAAGCGAATTGCCTCAAGCAGCCTGCAAGTTCCTAAAATATTTGTATTCAACGTATCAATTGGGGCAGTAAAACTTGTTAATGGATAACTCTGTGCCGCCAAATGAAAGATAAAATCCGGCTTTATCTTTTGAATCACATGAATGAGAGAGATTTCATCATTCAAATCTGCATAATCAAAAAAGATTCTCTCTTTTTTATTGGCACGTTCCAACAACTGTTTTACATTATCTAAAGGGCTTCTCCAACGGCATACGCCAACAATATCCCAGTCTGTTTTTTTCAATAGAAAATCTGCCAAATGGGAACCCACCATACCTGTGACTCCAGTAATCAATGCCCTTTTTGCCACTTTACACTCCTCCTGCTATTTGATATATTTTTTCTCGTTTTTTACAAAATCTTCATACGTGATACGGATACCGGTTTCAAAATCTGTTTCCGGTTTCCATCCGAGCGCAAATATTTTTGAAGAATCCAAAAGCTTCTTAGGCATTCCGTCCGGCTTTGACGTATCGTGAACAACTTCTCCCTCGAACCCGACCACACATTTTATGATTTCCGCCAGCTCCCCTATAGTAAATTCCGTTCCTGTACCTATGTTGATTGGTTCATTTCCGGAATATTCCTTCATCAAAAATACCGCTGCTTTGGCGATATCATCAATGTATATGAATTCCCGATATGGTTTCCCTGTTCCCCACATCACTACCTTTGACGCACCAGTCTCTTTAGCCTCATAAAATTTTCGGATCAATGCCGGTACAACATGGGAACCTTCTGGGTCAAAATTGTCTCCGGGGCCGTAAGCGTTGCAAGGCATGCAGGAAATAAAGTCCGTACCATATTGCCGGTTATAAAACTCACACATCTTTACACAGGCAATCTTTGCTATGGCATATGCTTCATTTGTTTTTTCAGGAAGTCCTTTCAGGAGTGATTCCTCACTATAGGGCTGAGGTGCTTCTCTTGGATAGATGCAATTGCTTCCAAGATACAGAAGTTTCTTCACGCCGCTTTCGTATGCTGCATGAATAACATTCACACCAATTGCTACATTGTCATAAAAGAACGTACCCGGAAAACGGTCATTTACAACAACTCCTCCTACCGTTGCGGCAGCAAGAAATACATACTCCGGTCTTTCCTTTTTAAACCAGTCATTCACTGCCTGTTGATTCCGAAGATCAAGTGCATCATGGGATATCATCAAAAGACTATTATATCCCTGCCTTTTTAGTTCCCGGACGATAGCAGAACCTACAAGGCCGGTATGTCCTGCAACATATATTTTACTGTGCTTATCCATTTTCTCCCTACTTATCATATAGAACTGCCGCCTTCATCTTCTAATAGCTTCCTGCGAAGTTTGTTTTTGGTCATCCCTTTTATACTTTCTGCATATTGCTGCCCAAACTTCTGCTGTATCATTTCAAAGTATTTGTCATTCCCCTCGAAAAAGGCGTTAAACGCATAATCCCTGTATGCAAGCACCTCTTTAGGTGTCAGGTGCTTTCCTCCGGCAGGACAGCATTCGTAACTGTACTGTGCATATTCGATCCAATGATCATTTTTGATCTTTCCGTTTTTCACAGCTTCAAAATAATCTCTTGAGCCTGGATACGGCATCGTCACATAAAAGTTAATCCACTCAGGATTGATCTCTCTGCAAAGCCTCAGTGTCTTTTCCATGGACTCCTTTGTATCGTCCGGCAATCCAAACATAAAGTTCGCAAGTATATTGATCCCAGCATCTTTTGTCCACTGCATAACCGCCCTTGTCCTGTCTGCGTTATACTGTGCCTTTGACACTTCAGAAAGAACCGCATCATCCGCGCTCTCAATCCCATACGCAAGCCATCGGATTCCCGCTTTTCTAAGCTTGCCCAGTATTACCTGATCCACGGTATCCACCCTGGCATAGGCCCAGATATTCAAACCATAGTTTTTCTCTGCAAGTCGATCACAAAGTTCACTCACATAATCCTTCTTCAGTACAAAGCATTCATCCAAAATCTTTATATACTTAACGTTATATACATTCACCAGCCGATCAATCTCATCCAGTACCCGGTCAATGCTCCAAAACCGAAGCTTCTTTGTGCCAAATAATGCCGATATCGCACAGTAGGAACAGTTAAAAGGACATCCTATTGATGTGGAAATAACACCATACCTTCCTTTTGCATCCTCCGGCCTGTCCTCCCCCATAATGTGCCAATTATGCGGCATATATTTTTCCATAGGAAGCAGCTCCCACGCCGGCATCGGTATCTGTGCTGTATCAAGCAGTTTAGAAGTTCCAAAACGTTCAATATTGCCAGCTTTCCGATAGCACAGACCTCCAAGCGTCTCCGCTGCAAATGATACTTCTTCGCCCTTATGAAAGCGCGTAAGATTTACAATCGTATCAAAGCCTTCACCTGTCACAATATAATCCGCATCATTTTCCTGTAAGGTCCGCTCCGGCAATGCGGAAGGATGGAGTCCCCATAAGAATACCGGATAGTCCCCTATTTCCTTTATCGCTGTGCAAGCTGCGTCCGCTCCCGGCATTTTCTGCGTAGATGCGGAAAGATTTGTCCCCGTAACAAAGATTCCCGTCAATACCGGGGCATATTCCTTTACCTTATCCGCTGCCTGCCGAAAGGAAAAGTTCTCTGCTTCAGCATCTACAATCCGAACTGAGATTCCCCTGTCACGGCAATACTGCGCCGCCACCGCGCACCAATACGGCGGTTCACATGCCGTATACTTTATTGTATCCCCATAGACCGCCTTCTGATCATTGGGATGGATCAACAACAAATCTGTTTTATATGTACTCATATACCAAATCGCTCCAATTTCCTTATTGTATTATCGGCATTTTCTCCCGTCGGCATATAACCATGCTTTAGCGGAATATTACATAAATCGCCAACCCCTTTTCCCTTCACCGTATCCGCAATAATACATAAAGGTTTAGAGGATGGTCTTTTGTAAACATTCAGCAGCGCATCAAACAATTCTTCATAAGAATGTCCGTTGATTTCAGAGACATCCCAATTGCAGCTCCTCCACTTATCCGCAAACGGTTCAAAGGCACACATATTTTCTGTAAAATCAGACACTCCCAGATGATTTCTGTCCACGATTACCACAAGGTTATTCAGCCTGTTATGTGCCGCAAAAAGCATCGCTTCCCATACGGATCCTTCGTAACATTCCGCATCTCCGCACAGACAAAACACAATACTGTCCTCCCTGTTCTGCTTAAGACCCAGTGCAAGCCCGGCCGCCATACCGATTCCTATTCCAAGAGAACCTCCGTAAAACTCGAATCCCGGATACACGTATTCACGTATCTTCGTCAGATCTCCGCCGATCCGCACCATATCTTCCGTTTCTTCTCTGGAAAATATACCCATATCTTCCAGTATCGGATAAATCATCCCGGCTCCATGTCCCTTGCTTAGAACAAATCTGTCTATAGGTTTCTTAGATTCATCAAATCGCATCACCTTTTCAAATAAAGTGATCAAAATCTCTGTCTCAGAAAATGCCGTTGTCAGATGGCCAAATCCCAGATTAGAAAAAAGTTCAATAAACCTCTGACGCATTTTAAAGGATTTTTCATAATAGTTTTTCATTACGGTTCCCTACCCTCCAGTTTTTTCTTAAGATTGTCCAGTGTAAGTCTTTCCTGCTCAAAGATCAGATTCCTGTCCGAAAGGACACTCGGATATCCATTATCAAACTTAAGTGCCATACGTTCTACCGGAATGACCGCTCCATGATCATTTAAAATCTCCAATGTCATACTTCCGATACCGCCGCGGTCTATGCCATCTTCGACGGCAATTATCCGCTTATACTGTTTCAGTTCATCATAAAGCTCTTTTTCGCAGAGCGGAAGCGCAAAACAATCAATGAGCCTGACCGGCAAATCTTCTTTTTTCAGCCTATGAGCCCATATCCCCGTGGCTACAATGGCAACATCACTCTTAGGACCGCTTAATGCAAAGCCTTTGTTATAATCGATTTCCGTCTCATCATAAAGGATATCTGTGATAAAGGGATCGAACTGTATATACCGCGGTGCGGGTCTGTTTATCATTTCATCTACTGCCATTTTTGAAATGGTTTCATCTGACGGGTTGATAATCCTGATATTTTTTAATGTACGAAGCAGCGATATATTTTCCAGAGCCATATGTGATACTCCTGCCTCGGCCGTTGCGGTACCTGCTTTCAACGCTGCTACAGTAATCGGCAGTTTAAGGGAAGCCATCAGATTCCGAATCTGATCAAAGGCTCTGGTAACCGGAAAAGGATTCAACCCATAGGCAACAACTTTTTTACCGGCAAGGCAAAGTCCTCCGGCCACTGCGATAGCATTCTGTTCCGCAATCCCTACGTTTACAAAACGCTGGGGAAAATCCCGCCGAAGATCATCCAGGCTGGGTGCCCCAAGATCTGCACTGACCAAAGAAATATCCTCCCCGGATTTTATCTTGTCGTATATCTCATAAAAAAATCTGTCTCTTACATTCAACCTCTTTCATCCTCCTGCTTGTAATAGATTACCTGGCTTCCGGAATTTTCAAACTGAAAAGGCACACAGACATAATCTGTCATCGCCTTCTTTAATTCTTTTCGCTTCTCCCTCGGCACAAAGAACAACATAAAGCCTCCGCCGCCTGCCCCTAAAAGCTTTCCTCCTACGGCGCCGTTTTCCAGCCCCATACGGTACATAGCATCAATTCTTTCATCAGTCACATTATCTGCAAGTCCCTTCTTCATTTTCCATGTTTCATTCAAAAGCGATCCAAATTCACGTATGTCCTCGTTTGAATTAAGGATTGCCAGAGCGTCTGAAACATACTGCTTTATTGTGTCAAGGCTTTTTGTATTTTCATCTATGCGTTCAATTTTCTTTTTTTCAATATTCTTAGAATATCTCTGAAATCCGGTGAAAACTAAAAGCAGGGAATCATTCAGTTCCTTTACCCTATCTCCGGATATTGTTATCGGTGTTGTCTCAATCTCACCATTTTTTCGGAAAATGATATGATTAAACCCTCCATAGGCCGCTGCCGTCTGATCCTGTGCTCCAACCGGTTCTTTGATCATATTCTGCTCAATATAGATACTGTCACGCATCAATTGATGCTTCGATGAAATTCTTCCTTCAAGCCCGTTTAAAGCATTCAACAGCCCAACAGTAAATGATGAACTTGAGCCTATCCCTGACCTTGCCGGAATGTCCGTATTATAGTGCATGTCCACACCGTAATCTATATTCATAAAACGGAGAGTCTCTCTAATAGAGGGATGGTCAATCTCTTCGATATCTGATACACGTTCAGTCTTCGAACCATAGACAAATCTGTGCTTATAGTCCCAGAAAGGCGGCATATGCCGACAAGTGATATATAAGTATTTATCTATCGTTGTCGACAGAACTTCCCCTTCATGCTTTAAATAATAACTGGGAAGATCCGTACCGCCACCGAAAAAAGATATACGTAATGGTGTTCTTGTAATAATCATCGTCTTTCTCCTAAGATATCAGTCCCTTGTTCCACGCATCATCCAACATTTCTTCACCTAATGCGCGGTACACCTGGATTGCAATATCCGAATAATTAATTATACTACACGTATTTTTGATTCCCATTGTATGGAGCTGTTCCATAATCTGCTCCTCATAATCCCAGGATGGTGTTACCACCACACATTTGCCAACAGCTTCTTTTAATATTTCCGGGCTCTTAATTGGAATCCCTTCCTCTTCCTTCCCCCATTTCGAACTGTTATTATCGACAAAACATTCTATCCTGATATTGAATATCTTCATCAACCGTGCACAGTCTTTCCCCTGTTTCCCGGAACCAAACAAAATGCAGTCCTCATTCGAACACGGAAGTTCTTTCACATATTCTCTATACTGTTCTTTACTTAGAACCTTTCTATAATAATCTGCAATTCCCATAGCATATGCTTTCTCCATACGCTCTGTGTATTTTACATATTTATCTCGCATATGAGGATATTCCTCAAGAAACTGTTTTCTCACTACCTCTGTATCACGAATGGCACGATATATGCCAGATGTCGTTCTGCCACCTATGGAAAAATTTGTAATGTGACGGTCATCACCAATATGCGCGAACTTACGCCCCTCTGCGTATAATCTCAGGAAAAAAAGATAATCCGTCAAAAGCACATCGTTTTTCTTTTTGTAATTTGCTTCCAGCAGCTCCTTTTTCGCAAATGCACATACGGCACCTATCCACTGGGTTCCTTCCATAAAGAGCTTATCAGGGCTGAATTTTTTCAGATCCTTAAGTTCAGATACAGTTCCGTCACGCGTCATCATATTTCCATAACTCAGATCTGCATGTGATTCCTGGTATGCCGCCGCGACAAGCTCCAGTGCATATGGTTCATACCAGTCATCTGCCCCTAAAAATCCAATCAATTCACCGCTTGCATGAGGCAATGCCTTTGAAATCGCATTGGATGGTCCCCGATCCGGTTCAGACACCCAATAGGTCAGTTGATCTTCATATTTTCTGATTACATCAACCGTATCATCCGTAGAAGCTCCATCCATTACAATTAATTCTTTATATGGATAAGTTTGTTTTAATACACTTTCTATTGCCCTTCCCAAAGTCTCCGGCATATTGCGAACAGCAATTACAATGGTTATCTTGACATTTCCCTTCATCTGAACACTCCCCTAATCTGTTATATTATAATAATTGTCAACTTGCGGATAGCACCATCATATCTTTAGTCTCCCACTTAATCTGCATAAAATCTTCCCCACTTTTCAATCCCTTGTTCTCTAACTGAATTATAATTTCATGTGCATCCTGCGGCGTAATCAGATAAAAATATTTGTCCCATTCGTCCATATTTCCTGACCATACCACCGTCACTCCTCCCACCTGAATTCCATCTTTCTCAATATCATTGTCTACAATAAAGGCAACAGGAAATTCCTGTTCCTGTACTACCTTCTGACACATGCCTCCAGCTCCGAATAAGACAATTTGTTTCTCCTGTTCCAGCACATATCTGATAGACGGGTAACTGTATGCATAAATAATCTCTGCAATCATTTTCACTAATAGATTCTGGTAGTTTTGCGATACTCTGTCTGCATCCATCTTTGCATATGGATAATCAATCTTATCAGAAAAAAGCTTTTCTCTGTTTAAATAACGTTTTGCAACAGCTTTATTCTCTTCACTATAAAAGTCTAATATTTTTTCCCTATCTTTCGGGCTTAGCTGAAATCCCCCTTCATTACAGTATGTCAATCCCATTTCACTATAAAGACAATCAACAAATTCTTTTATAGCATCTGGATATCTCCCGAAAGCATTGTTCAATTTTCTTTTCACTTCTGTATCCATAGGGGATAACGACACATTTACACGTTTATTTTCTTGAAGTTCTCTATAACATATTTTGATAACCTGTTCCGCAAAATGTCTACATAAACCATATTCACAAGCATCTTCATAGGTATATACAGCCATATTTTCCTTACCTACAATTTCTTCAAATTCTCTCAAATATGTATCATATTCATAAAACGTAATTTTGTGTTCCAGACAGTATCCACAATAGTCTCCCATTGACATGCTACTCACTCTTTGAGAATCACTTCTTTTATAAATATCCTTAAAAGCTTTAATTTTCTGTGTTCGATGGGATTCCATATGCATATCCTGACGGCGAAGATATACAACGCATTTGATTCTGTGTGCCCTAAACCTGCTTTTCAAACACGCCATATAGTCTTTTCCAGCAGCATCTGCAAAGATTGCTTCATCTGAAAGAATCACATTGCTTTTCGATAAATCAACTTCCAGCCGTTTCAAAAAATCTTCCCATTTCTTCTTTTCAAAATTATCCCCCTTTTTCTCTCCATGTAGAAACGTATACATCATCCCGTTTATAAATTTCCCGCTTTCTTGTACTCTTTCACTCAAAAAAGAATTATTATAATCTGCATACCTATATCCATGTTTCCGCAAAATATTTTCATTGCTAGCCAAAAATTTCTGTATCGAAGATGACCCTGCTTTACACATTCCTATATGAATAATCAATTCTGACATTATTTTCCAATCTTCCTTTCAATATCTCTCGATTACAACTATTTAAAAATCCCAAATCAGCTATCCTTTTATAAGTACCGACACAAAATCCTTTATGTCAAGTCTATTATTTTCCATAATCACCTCAGGATTATGTCTTCTAATATCTTGCATAATTATTCGTCGATCGAACTTGGGTTTTAACCACTCCGAAACAATTTCAATGCTATAATCCCAGGTATCTACAATATATCCATTTGCGTCAATTTGTAATAAATTACCATCGCTCACTATGATCAATCGACGATTCTGACCATGCTCCGAACATATTTTCCTCATATAATATTGAAATCTTGTCGAACGTCCATGTGGAAATTTATAAATCTCCATATAATCGTCTTTACTGTAAACCTTCAGGCATCGAACCATACCTCGATCTACTATTTCTCCATTTGAAGAACTTCCACTGCCATAGCGGCAGGTAAACAGCAAAACACCATCGTTAATCAACATTCCGCCCAAAAATTGATCTTCCGGAAACGGAAGTATAATCTGTCTATGAGTATTCATACGAAGATCAATAACCTGAACATTATTCTCTTCGCGTGGAATTAAATATACAATTGGACCATTTTGAATCAGAGAGGAATACTCCCAACCATCTCCCTCAGCACTCTTCCACAAATGTTCAGCTTGCTTTTTTTTTAGATCGAACAAAGAAATTACGTTGCCATGTATCGACACAAAATGCAATTTATTTTCCCATATATAAGCTCCAATACATTTCTCTCCTGGAATCACATGAGGGAATTCTTCTATCGAATGTTTTTTTAAATCCACCATTACCATTGTGTTAAGCCTATGTCCACAGGGAATCAAAATAAGTTTGTCACCTTCAAAAGACAAATAATCTACAAAAGCATGTTCATTTGCATAATCATGCCCTCTCACTTCAAAATACTCCTCATCATAACTGTCCAAATTCACACATACCAGCCTTCGCGCCCCCCAGGGAATAAACCATGCATAGCTTTCATAAAGAAAAGCATCTATATGACACATTCCTCGGCTGATTTCTACCGTAAATTGCTTTATAAATGTCGTCGTTCCTTTTTCTATATCGAAGCAAAATAGGCATCCTGTGGGATTAAATGATGAAAAATAAACTTTTCCTTTGTATTCAACTCCTGCATTTCCCTCTACATACATAACATCCGATTTCTCTTGCATATATCTTCTACCTTTTCGTTCACTCTACATTAGCCACAATCTTATATACAAAACTTCAGGCCGACAGCAAAACGTCAGCCATCGGCCCAAAATTTCTTATCACATATAAACTTATTTTGTAATTGTCAATTCCACTACAACCGAAACATCATTATCGAAGGTAACTTTAATATATTTTTTAGTCCCAACAGCTGGTGCTGGAAACTTTCCAGCCGGGAAAGTAATGGTATTTCCGTTGATTGTACAAGCGCTAGTCTGATCATCGTTAACTTCTGTTTCACTCGAACCACTCTTTACACTCGTAATGGACGTTGCTGCACTGTCACCTGAGCCAAAGTCTGTAACAATATCAAATGTTGTAGTTCTATCGTAATTATACTGCTTTACTTCAATACTCGGAGCTACATCCGGAACATCTTTATACTCAACCTGGTCACTCGCATCAACCGTTGCACCATCAGCAGCTTTAGCATACGCCCATGTTACATCAACTGTCGGAGCTGTTGTACCTTCAGGTATCGCAAGCTTACTTACAGCGCCTGTCATACTGATATCGATTGCTTTCCATGTTGTAGCGTCAGCTTTCTTCTGGTATACATACTTGTTGTTCTCATCTACTGTAACTTCAAAGTTTCCTGGCGTACCTGCAATTGTTTTTGTAATTGTTGCTTCTGTTCCGGATACAACACTTGGAGTGCCTTTACCTACTGCCAGGCCGAGATAAAGTTCCGGTGTACCTGTTGCTGCAGGAGTTGAAGAAGCAGCGAGTGTGATATCCTTTCCACCTGCAGATGCTGTTGTCTTAACCTTTACGGTAAGAGTTACATCGCAACTGCCGTCATTAATCGCCTTGAGCGTATTGCTCGTGTTCGCATAAGTCTTGTCAGCTGTCTGGAAATATACCCCCGTGTCACTGTCTGCTGCCGGGAATACGGAACCTTCCGGATACTTCTTTCCGCTGGTCTCCTGAATCAGACGCTCCGGGTCCATCGTGTACGCAAACGGTGAAGAGTCCGCCGGAACTACAGGAAGGATCATACTCTCAACTACCTTCTCCAAATGTCCTTCACTTGTACCGGATCCTGATGTGCCGCCTGACTTGGAAGCTGCGTCACCTCCTGCATCCGCAGCAAATGCGGTGAGCGTACTGCCCATCACCATGGTTGTTACAAGAATTGCCGTCATTAATTTTTTCTTGCACATAATTTTTTTCCTCCTTGATAAATTTATTATGTAATCCGCACCCTCCTTGTACGGTAATTACCCTGTAACTACTTTTCTACTACTATTTTGAAGCCTACACGGAGTGTACTCAGCGTATTCTGCTCTTCATCTATCAGGTGATAGACCATAACGCAATCATGCGTACCTTTCTTTAGCGGCTTATCAAGCGCGATATTTTCCATCTCACTTCCTCTGGGAATTACCGGTGATTCAAGAATCGATTCTGATTCGTCATCCGCTAAAAACACATCGAAATACACATCATTCGTATTTTCTTCCACATTCCTGACAAAAGCATCCTCCGAAGCCGCATCCCCCGTTTTAAAATGCCATTCCATGGGCATTTCAACATTGTAGTAGCCCGGCTCCACATATTTCTGGTTTATCATCTCATCAGTTACTTTTTCCACATTATCCTTATTTACTACAACGTTCCTTTTGGGTTCATCTTCTTTCCCCCTAAGAAGCAAAAACACAAGAACCGCAAGAAGTATAATAATTATCACCATACCCGCAATAATTATCTTTTTATTATTATCTTTCCGTTTTTTCCCTGCCGCTTTACTACTCACCAACCACTACCTCCGTATCTATATCCTCTTTTTCTTCTTCATCAGATCCATTCTGATCAGCTAATTCCTCTTTGCTTTCATCATTATCAGCCGCCTTGCCCTGCTCGCTTCCGCCTTCATCCGCAGTTGCTTCCGGTTGTTCTTGTTTCGTTCCCGCATCATCCAGAGCTTTGTCTGCCCGCGGTATCTCTTCCTGATCTTTTTGTTTATCTTCCTGTTCCGAATCCTTCTGTTCGTTTACTATCTTTTTTCCATTAAATATAGCGTCTTTCCTTAATGCAGGATTTTCCTTCGGCAAGACCTTCCATGTTACCACTATCTCTGGAACAGCTTTTGTAAAAGCAGACCAATCACCTTTTTCATTGGCCGCTCCGATAAGCTGAAATGAATAGT
>CANOBT010000104.1 GCA_947564305.1 uncultured Lachnospiraceae bacterium
GGTTGTTGTCACAGGTAAACAGCGGCGGATATTTCCCGCCGTAACATTTCATGTAGTTCCGGCACATGTTCCCTGCTCCGAACAGTACGATGGAACTGTATCTCTTTATTGTGTTCTCTATGCCAATCTGCCATTTAAAGTACCCGGCCACTGATTTTGCCAGTGTCAGCAGCTGCGGGCGGAGCATTGGCGAAAAAACTGCCGCCGTATCCGAAAAGTCTAATATCAGCTCTCCGTCAAAGCCGCTCTCGCGCAGCCCGCGTATCAGTCCCAGCCAGTCCGTCCGGGGCTGGCCGCTGCATACGGCAGTGAAAGGGAGCATGGAGCTTTCCCGGCATCCGTCGCAGTCCCGCAGCAGCACGGCTTTCACGCGGTCGCCCAGCCGTACCGCTATTTCCCGCATGGACTGGCCGCACAGGCTGTAAGTTCCTGCGTTCATGCAGAAACCGAACCTCTCTTCTCCTACCGCCTGGTTCAGGCCGTCCACCCAAGAAGCCGCATCCTCTGCATCGGCACAGACTCCCCGAATCAAATGACCGTTCATGTCCTGACATTGGTTCTCCAGAAGAATGGCTATGCCATTTTCCCTGGCGGAATCCGCGAGACTAAGGTAATACTCTCTATTTATCTCCCAGCTTTCCCTGGCCGTCTTCCCAAAAGGCAATGGACGCACAATCAGGTATTTGCCACCGGCTTCCCCACAAATCCGGACGCTTTCCAGTGTCAGCCTGGCACAAAGTTCCTTTAAATCCGCTCTCTTTGTACCCCATTTCAAATAGGGCGCTATCGCTACCGGGGCAGACAGAATCGCTTCCCTGCAGCTTTGCATCATACTTTCAGCGCATTTTTGCAAGGCAGACGGTTGTTCCGATATCAAGACTTTATTTTTCTGCTTCGCTTTGGCAGAGAACTTTCCGACATTTTTCAGCTCTGCCGGAGAGCAGTACATTGCCAAATCAAGCAATACATTCCCGAACCCTGCCTTTGCCATATCCAAAACACCCTGTCCCGGGCGGTCTATATCCACAATCCCAGATGGGGCACATATCACATTCAATGCTTACCCTCCCTGCCCGCCTAAACCGGGCATGTCCAATTTCCTATGCTCGTCCTCTATGCCTGCCATCCTCCCCGCCTCCAGGGCAGCAAATCAAAGAAGCTTTTTTTCAATCAGCGACTTGATGCGGGTAGAGCTGGTGCTTTCCGTGTAAGGGAAGAATGTCATCTCGGCCCCATGCTTTTTCAGAAATTCTTTCTCAGCCAGCCAGTCCGGGTTGTCCACGTAATCGCTGCCGGAGAACTGGCAGTCAAACCGGTACAGTCTCCAGGCATCTCTTGTCCCATTGTAGTTCAGGGGAATCTCCACCGCCTCGTCCACATAACGGCAGGAACGCACCATTTCTATCCGTTCGGCAAAGGGGATGAAAGGGTCTGTCTCCTTATATTTCCGGACGCCCGCATCCGTCACTACGCCTACAATCAAGTAGTCGCACTGTTCTTTCGCCCTGCGGAACATATTCAAGTGGCCTATATGGAACAGATCGAATACGCCTGCTATGTAGCCTACATGGTATTTTTTCGAAAGTCCTCCCTCTGTTTCTGCATTTTGCCCTTCTGTGGTATGCCCTTTTATGTTTTTTCTTTCCGCATCTTGTATCTCTGTGGCTGCCACCGGACGCCGCTTTCTGGGGTATGCCTTATGGGAATCATAGATGCTGTATTCCCGCACTCCCATGGCGTCCAGCTGCTTCATCACCGACAGGTAGTTCTTGATGCAGATAAGCACCTTGTATTCGCCGCTGTGCAGCTGTTTCAACAGCTCCGGGGACTGGACGGCAATGCCTTCCAGCTCCTGGCCCCATTTCTCCGCATTGTTGTCCACAATGGCATAAACCGGATAGTCCTGCCCATATAGGGCAAGGAATTTCCGGGTGAAAGCGCCGGAGCCGAAAAGAATAAGCTTTTTAATGTCCGCATTGCGGAAAATATCCACAAATAAGCGCTGGTACTCTTCATCCGAATAGTTCATGCGCTGACGGTTGGAATTCACCACCTCGGCATTGCGGCGGCACTTCTCATGATAGGGGCGCAGCTCCTTTTCCTTTCGCAGCCTGGCCAGGAAATCCCACTCCATCCGTCTCCACTGATCCAGTCTGGCAGTAAGGCCGTATCGCTCGAACAGGACTTCTATGGGCAGAATCTTCTGTAACTCTATATTGCCGGAATAGAATGTGGCAATCATCCGAAAAATAATTGCATTGGCCGGATAATTCTCCTGACAGAATTCCTGATCATAAAATAAGAATGTTCCATTCTGATAAAAGCTGTTCAGAGGAACCATATCCAGATACCCTTTTTTCAGGACTGCTCCCCCACCGTCTCCTTTGTCCGGTTCTACAATCTCAGAAGAACGCAAAATCATTTCCCTGAAAGAATCAAGCTTCTGCAGAAATTTTTCTTTATCTGTCTGAAGCAGCTTTTTTAAATATACCTGGCCTACTTCCGCTTCTATGTATGGCATGACATAGACACCGTTTTCTATTCCGGCATCTACCACAGGAACTCCTTGCCCAGCCAGCTCCCTGCCGTGCCCCGCAAGCTTTTCCAGTCTGGCCCGGCCTTCCGGATAGACTGCCCGCTTTTCCACTGTTCCCGATTTGCGGGTGATGGTGAGGAGCGCGTCCTCTCTGCCCCGCTCCATGGAGCTGGTGACCTGGAGCACATCCGAATGCTCTCCGTCCGGGGAGCACTCGATCAGGTACGCATTGGCCATTTGGTGGAACATGCCGTTTTCTGCCAGACCGGCATACAGGCTCTCCTCCTCCAGGAATACGGAATCGGGATAGTTGTAGGTGGGAAAGAGCCGGTTGGCCAAGTCCTCATTGGGCAGATAATCCTCTGCGTAGATAAGGTTCGGATTCCTCAAATCCGGCAGAACCGAAAAGAAGCGGGAGGAATTCCAGCCTGTGTTCCGCAGCATATTTTTTATTTCTGCATGATTGTACATGCGGCCCTGGAAAGTGTCCTCTTTTTTGGAATAGGCTCTGCGATAGTTTTCTATCCCGTCGAAATTCCGCTGGGTATAAGGGTCTCTGTCGCCGCAGAAGTAGCGGATGCCGAAACGGTTGTTCATCCCTAAGAGCAGGCAGCCTTTGGGCTTGAGGAGCCTGCGCCAGGATGCCAGAAAATCTTCCGGGACAGGCTGCCGCTCCAGAGTCTCTATGGAGATGATATAGTCGAAACCGGAAGTCCGGTTCTGCTGCCAGCTTTCCTCGATGGTCTGTCCGCAGGAGGCGCATGTCACCTGGCACAGGCGATCAGCGAGCAATTCTGCTATGGGATCTTCAGGTCTGCCGATGTATAGGATATGGGGCTTTTTTTCTGAGATCTGAATATCCCCGGCCGCCCCTGCTGCCGGCATGAAATCGTACCAGTACAGCAATCCTTTTTGTATTTCCCGTATAAGTGTCTCCGGCTGTATCATCTTTCAATCAGTCCTCTCCCCTGCCTTATCACTATATCCAACTGTCGTCATCCTATCAGCACTTCCTTTCCGCAGAACGCAAAACCGTACTTTCGAATCCGTTCTGCCGGAATGCCCTTGGCCTCCAGGCTTGCCGCATGTTTCATGCTTTAAATCTGCCCCAGCGCTGACCGCACCGTATCTTCCAGCGTCTTCTCACCGTCCTCCGGGTCGTAAACCTTAAATTCCAGAATACTGTCTTGTTTTATCCACATGAAAAAGATTGTTTTGAATCAGCTGCGAGGAATCCTGATGTCCGATGCCGACTGTCCTTGCCATGCTGCGTCCTCCTGCGTTTTTCTATAAAGAAAATGCGAGAATCTGCTGTGTTTTATTCTAACATTTTGCGGGGGCGCGTGCAATTACTTTTTATTGGCTTTGTCAAGGTGTATCCTTTCCACTGTCAATGCCGCTTATGGCAAATTTTTCTGCATGTGTTCTATAATACTGCATCATCATCTTCTTCTGGTGCCCAAACGCCAGATGTCCGGCCAGCGCGCTTTTCACCTCATAAATTGCCAGATCCTTCTTCCTGTTGTCTTCGCAAATATATGCCTCGTCGCAGCCCATGCCGGACTCCCCCGGCATTTCCGGCCATTTCCCCATCATCAGCCACCTTTCACGAGAAAACATGATGCAGCCGATATTATAGTAGCAATCCAGTATATCATATCCTTTATTCTTCAGAAAACTGCCTGACATACTGTCAAAAGTCTCCATAGTATCCCATAAGAACTCCGCCGTCTCCTCTATGTTAAACACCGCACTGAACCTGTGCCTATATGCCCTGCCGAACTGCCGCTCATACTCTTCCTTTCGACCAATTAGATTCAGATATGTCACATAGCCGCAACAATTCAATGGCACAACCGGAACGGCAAAACCTATTCGATATTCCCCCTCTTCCTCAATCTTGCGGTAGTTCTTTATCATTTCTACAAAAAAATTCTTGCCCACAAAAATATCTTCATCCATCTTGAGTATATACTCTGCTGAAGGATGAAATTCAACAACCAGGTTCTGGATATAACATACCTGATTGGTCTCCGTATACAAATAGGACCACCTGTTCCGCTCTGCCACTTCCTCCAGTACCCTATCATATTTTCCTGACAAGACCAGACAGTAATCCATTTCATCATCCTGAAAAGCTTCCACTCTCCCAATGGTATCTTTCCACAGTTCAGGTTCGTATCCGGCAAGTATGTAGCATAGATACCGTTTCCCTTTACTCCGATTTGTAAAATGCCACGGTATGTCATATCGATAAGGAGTCAGCCGCTCCTCCAGATTCCGAAGATTATAGATATCTGTTATTCCATATGCCGACAGCTGTTTCCATACGTCCTCCGCATAATTAATGGACAGGATAACTATGAAAGAATCCTTTTCCATTTCCCGGAGCGCATCCGGCTTCAGTACCGGGATTCCCTCATATTCTTCTCAAAAGGTATATTTAAAGTTGTCCACTATGCAGCGAATATCTGCGCCATACCCATTCTGTCTCAGCCAGGTGATAACCCCACCTGTTTGAGCGCCCATTCCCCACAGTACAATGGATTTGCACAAGAGTTTTTCGGCGTCCATTTTTTTCAGACTGTCAAAAATCACTTTCCCATCTCCTTACTGTCTTTCCTTATCTGCCACCCAATCCTCCATATGGGCATATTGCCTTGTACGCTGCCATGGAATGAAAACGGCTTCGTCAGGGCAGTAACGACAGATATCTGCATAGCATTCCAGCTTTTCTCTCAAAACTGCGCCCGACTGTTCTTCATAAATGTCTAAAATATCTTTCGACTCAATTGTGCATCCATACTCTGCATTGAAATCTCCAATCAGCAGCGGAAGAGGACACTTTGCTATCTTACCGTCCCTCAGGAAATGACAATGGGCGCTGCCGCATAATCGGACAGATTTTTCCGGATTGTGATGAGGAGAAAGCATCAGGCTTTTGCGGAAGTTCTGAAGCCTTTCCGCAATCGTTCCATAGGGGATTCTTTCTTGGTTCAGCTTTTCGGTCAGTTCCTCTATGTTTTCCATTGTAGGAGGATAGGGGCTGATATCCATAGCGCCGTGGCAGCTTCGCATTGTTTCCCATAGGTTATCCGATTGCCGGGGAATCAAAAGCCCATTGGTGACAATACGAAGTTACGCTGCCGGGAAATACTGCCTTACGGTTCTTATGTAGCTGCTCAGTTCAGGGTTCAGCAAAGGCTCTCTGCCCATGAGGCGGATGATAAAAATGTTGGAAAACAGCTCTGACAGTCTCTTGAAATCCTGTTCAAATTTCCGGAGTTCCGGGTAGTTAGGGCTTGTGGCGATATTGGAAAAATGCATGCAGCCCCGGCACTTCAAGTTGCATGTGTAATTAAAGGTTTCCTCCTGGTATATTCCCTGCCAGACTTTTACGGAAATTCAGTCCATCGCGCTACGCCTTCATCACTTCCATAATAAAATCATTGATAGATAAAAAGCTATGGTATCCCATCTCAGACAAGCTATCAATTAATTCCTCCTGATTATTCTCACGAATAGCTATCAAAATCAGGGGATTCTCTGTTTTCGGTTTCCAATTTTCTATTGCAACAATCGGAAGTCCCTTGAAATCACCATTTGCATCGTTCGCTTTCGTCACTAGACAAGCTGTTACATTTTGGATATCCCAAGCATCCAAAAACTCCTTTATTTTTCTAGCAAAATTCCCTTTCCCATAAATGACGATTTCTTCCCAATCCTTAAGGCTGCTTAAAATCCCTTCCCTATATATGCTGTAATTTAATGTATTTGTTCTATTTATATCCACAGTCGTTTTCTTTTGTTTTGCCTGTGTATATTTCTTTCGACTGCTTTCTACAATTTGAGTCAAAAAATGAAGCAGTTTATCTTCCCATGCAAAATCATAATCACGCCTCATCGGATTCTGCAATACCATATATTCTGCCAGTTCAGGGTCATTATCTATCTGTCTGACTTTCTCCACCACCGCGTCAAAATCATTATCGAATGCATTACAGTCAATAAACGCATCACGGTTGAACTCCTCCGCTACCAGAGGATTGCCATAATAAATCGGGATTGAGCCAGCTATCAGCGGCTGTACCAGCTTTTCGGTAGTATAGCCATCCATCAGACAATTCTCAAAAGCAATCGTGAATTTATAATTCCGGATAAAATTCACTTTTCCCCAATAAGAATCTCTGCTCCATCTGGACGGGAGTTCATCCGTATCCATATTGTGCAGCACCATTCCCGGGCAATCTACCTTTTTATACTGCATCAGTTTTTTGCAAAATTCTTTTCTGAGGAATGCCCCCTCGCCTGTAAATTCATTTGAATAGATAAAATTACAAAATCTCTTATCCGAAAAACTTACATCAACGAATCTGCTCCTATCCTGTATATCGGGCGTTATTTCCATGGCAAACAATGGAAGCCTCAGATAACGCGCACCAAATTGCAGTGGGTCGAACCCGATGGCATAGTCGCACTCATTGAAATCCGGGCTCACCGGTTCGCCGGTGTAAAATATTTTTGTGCAGTCATACTCCAGGTGTTTATCCCCCCACATCGAATATATCAAAAAATCTGGATTGTCAGATATTACAACATGATATCTTTTTCTCAGCAAGTCAACAATAAAATTATCCTGATTGCCGTCCCCTGTTGAGCTGAAATCCACCGTCTTTACCCGAATTGTTTCCATCTCATGCCTCTCCATATACGCAAATCATATCTTTACAAATCCCCATGCCACATAGCTGCTTCACAATGTCTTGTGCATGAAGCTCATTCGCTATAATAAAGAAAGCATCTGGATACTGTGCTATAGCATCTTCCGGCGCCAGAATCACATGGCTGTTCTTCCATGTATTCCACAATAAGCTTGAATTATCTGTCAGACAGCAAATCCGGCTATCCATAAATTGAATCAACTCTAAAACATGGCTGCCCCTTTTTCCACATCCAAAGACAACTATTTTCTCCGCATTATCCAATCGCGTCACCTTGTCCAAAAAACGATGTAGCTGCCGCCCTCTCTCTGTCTTCTTTTCAGTCTCTTCTTCAATCAGTTGAGCAATCATTTCCGGCGTTCTTGTCATCATTTCAGCAGCTACCTGACTATAGCCAAGGCAATGATAATGTTCCAAAGCATCTCGGTCTTTTTCTAGTTCGTTCAAATAGCGTTCAAATAATTCCTGTCGATATGCCCCTTTCAAATGACCCATATTTCCGCGAAAATCCGTATACTTCCACTGATATGCATTATGCCATATATAGCAATCCGTAATATTCCGTTTTATGAGTTCCTGCCTCAAAAATTCATGCTCTTCCGCTATGACTATGGTTTTCGTTGTATCATACATGGAAGAATCCGGATTATCTATGCGGTATAGATAAACAGAAGCATCCAGATGATATGCCCTCTGCGCCAATATGCTGGTCAGAAAGCGAAACGACATATCCTGGTAGGATGCCCCTGGCGACTCATTCATCCTGATGTTCTCTCTCTCCAAATACGCCCTGCGGAACAAGCCAGTCCAGTAGCGTGTGATAGTTCCAAACGCCTCCGGCTGTGCCTTATAGTCTATCAGGCGATTATACATATCCTCCGGATACATCTTAACAGCCTGCCTGATTCTTTTCCCATTTACATCAAAAAAGCTGGTATAATCAGCATTTACAAAGTCTGTGTGATACTGCTCCGCGATTTCATAAAGCTTCTCTAACATGAACGGCTCATACATATCATCTGATTCCAGAACGGATATATATTCTCCCTGGGCTTCTTCAATTCCACGGTTCACTTTATGTCCATAGCTGGTATTCGCATCATTTACAATTCGGACTCTGTCATCCTGCTTCGCAAAATCCCTCAAAATTTGGGGCGTGCCATCCGTGCTCCCGCCATCCATGCAAAGAACCTCGAACCCGGAAAACGTCTGGCCAAGGACGCTCTCCATACATTCCTGTATATATTTTTCTGCATTATGCACTGTCACAATAACAGAAATCCTAATTTCCTCTTTTCTATGCATTTATATCTGCTCCTCATGTAACGCGTCATGCAAAGACTATCACACTTTCTTCCTGAATCTTTGCCTCCAACAACTGCGCTTTCATCTCTTCGCCATATTTCCGGCTGGCTATTAGATACATCGCTTCAGGAAATCTCTTTGCCGCCTCTTCAACGGAAATGATTTTCGTCCCATTTTTCATTGATCCCTGTAGGGATTTAGAGTTATCACATATTGCACTTAGATTGCAGTCGCTCTGCACTATGATATCGACTGCCTTAGTTCCCCATATCCCTGCCCCAAAAACAACAAGCTGCCTGTTTTGAACCTTTTCCAAATCGGCTAAAAGATTCACCATTGATGGCCGCTTATCCGCTTCGGCCGTCTCCCGTACAAATCTCTCTTTATCATCAAGAATCCCAAACGTATATTTGTACTCTTTTTGAAAGGATTCTCTGTCGATTACATCCTCACTGATATCATGACCCAGCTCCTGCACATACCTCTCTAAAAAAACTTCTCTTGCTTTTTGTGACAAGCGCCTGTAGTTCCAATAAAAAGAATCATATTTGCTCTTATAATATGATTTCCATGTCTCTCCATTCCCTATTCCACGCCTCATCAGGTCGTTTTTCAAGAACTCATATTCCGCAATAATCTCGAATATTTTTTTGTCATCCTTTACCGAACTTCCCCCATTGTCTATTCGGTATTGATAGAGTGGAATGTCTAAATGGTAAAAAGCATCTGCCAATAAATCAACCAGAAAAACGAATGAAGAATCCTGAAAAGAGGCTCCCTCTGATTCATTCAGCTGTATGTCATTTTTTATAAGAAAATCCTTTCTATACAAGGCTGTCCAAATCGCCTTAAATTCTTCCTCTGGGCTCCTTTCACCACGCATTATCAAACGGTTGTATGTACCTGGATCCAAATACTTTTTTATTGTATTCCGATATTTTTTCCCTTTATAGCAAAATAATTCATAAAAGTCTGCGTCCACCACATCCGCTCCACTTTCTTGTGCCGCATGATAAAGGGATTCTATCATTCTCTGACTCATCAAATCATCCGACTCCAAAATCGCAATATATGTCCCTGCAGCATTTTTTATCCCAACATTGATTTTATGTCCGTAGCTTGTATTCTTATCAAATAAATATTTCACACGGCTATCCTTTTTTCTCATCTCCTCTATAATATCAAAAGAGGCATCCGTGCTCCCCCCGTCAATACATAAAATCTCTGTTTCACCAAAGCTTTGGTTCAAGGCACTCTCTATGCATTCTCTCAGATATTTTTCAGAATTATGTACTGGAACGATAATTGAAACACACATATCCCTATCTCCCTGCCTCAGTATATTCATAAAACATACACCACTACAACAATTTGTACAGCTGCGGCTCTGACCAAAAAATCTTTTCTTCCTCCACTCCCCTGCCTATCAATGAGCAGCTAATTTCATGAGCCAGCTCTTCGTCTTTCACCGCTATCAGCAAAATATCATATGCCATGGCGCTCAATTCTTCTACCCCAAACAGCTTTATATGGGGATATTCATACTTTTCAGGATAAGAATCCACCCAGGCCACAACAGAGCAATCCGTATATCTACTTATCTGGGCATAATAATCTTTTCCCACAGCGCCTGCCCCATAAATCACAATCTTCTTCCCCAAAAGCCTGTCTGCATCTGCAAAGTAATATTGTGCTGTCTGAAAATCGTTCCCGGAAACCGCCTTTACTTTTCTCAATATATTCGAACAAACATTCTCCATAATCAGATTTTTCAGTTCTTCATAACATTTGTATTGCGTCAGCACATCACATACATTTCCATAATATCTAAAAACATTTTCCAGGCTCTTAAAGTTTTTTTCATTGGTAATAGATTCTCCTCTGTATCTGTAGTGATAGTAAGCTTCATCTAACAACACTACTTTATCGCACCTATCAATACAAATGCACAAGCTGATTAAATCTTCCCCATACTGAGCGCTGTCAGGAACCTGGCTATAGCAATCTTTGATAATCCGTGCCCTAAAAAGCTTTGACCAAATGCTTGGCGCAAAATAGCTCTCCCTGCCGAATATAGCTGTCCTTATAATCCTTTCTTTTTCCTCTGCTTCGGAGAGATAGAGCGTTTTCCTTTTATACGGAATCCATGCCTCTCCATTCTTTATAAGACCTGAATGTATAAAATCTGCATTGCTTTTCTGCATTTCCTCCAGCAGTCTTTCATACATTTCTGTTTCTATATAGTCATCTCCGTCAACAAATCCAATATAATTTCCTTTTGCCCTTTTTAGACCACTCTTTCTGGCTGATACCAATCCCTTATTGGGTTGATGAATTACTTCAATCCGCTGGTCTAAGTCAGCATACTGATTACAAATCGCTCCAGAACCGTCATCGGAACCGTCATCAACTAAAATAATCTGGAGGTTTTGATATGTTTGGTTCATTATACTTTCTACGCATTGCGCTATATATGCTTCGACATTATAGATTGGGACAATCACGCTGATTAAAGGCTTTATCTGCTCCATATGTTTCTCCTAATTTGATCGTCTGTCCTCTCCCCATATTGCATACCATCTAGGTGCTAGTTCATCCCATGAAGAGTTTTTCCAAACAATTTCCCTATTCTTCTTGCACTTTTCCTTGTATTCTTCAATGTTCATTATTACTTTCTCTATCATAACTGAAATATCCGCAATGGTTTCTATATCCAAGAAAAAGATGCCCATATCATGTAAAGATGTATATGGAAGCCATTTCCCTGCAATTACGATACTTCCTGCATACATTTGTTCAATCATGGAGGAACTTAACAAATCTGTTATTTGGGCATGAATCATACTATCAGAAATCAAAGCATATTCCGCCATTTCCTGAAATTCCATAAATTTAGTTAAAATCACATAATCAATATCTGTCTTTCTAACCTGATTCTCAATATACTCTATATAGCACTCCTTATTTTCTGGATACGTCATAGGGAATACACATACCATACGCTTTTTGATATCAAAAGGCAGCTGATTCAAAGCATCGATTATCTGAGAATGCTGCTGCGCCTCCACTGCATTATATCCACATGTAACTACAAATCTATTAAGAGGAATACCAAATTTCATTTTTATCAAGTCAGTATTTATATCTTGCATATCTCTAATATAGTTTAATACTTCTTTTCCATAATGGAGAATTATTATTTTATCTCTAATACTTTCTCCATAAAAATCAATAAATTCCTGTTTTACCTGTTCTGTTACCGCTAAAATGGCATTAGCGCACATAATTATATTCCTTTTAAAGACTCTTTCTTCTTTTCCAGCTCTGTAAAAGTCACTTCCACCTATAAGCAAATTCAATTGTCTGGCTTTTTCCCTAATCAATTCATTAAAAAAAGCCCATTCTTTTTCAATCCATAATAACTGTATAACGTCATACACTGGTAATTGCTCCAAAATTGATTTTAAATCCGAAATAGTTTGATAATAATATATATGCTTTAAGTTACCAGCGCATATTTTTTCTTTACTTTCTTTCGCATTTGTCAAGAGACTGAATTCTATATCATTATATCTTCCGGACATATTTTCAATGAGTTGTTGGGGATAAACAGAAAAGAAAGAGCAGCAAATCATTACTTTCTTACATGCTGTTTTTTGCTCTTTGGCATGGTATAAATCATACTCGTCCAAAGACATCTTAGTTACTTCCACTTTATTCTCATCAATGGGATATACTTCATACCGATGTGTTCTATCTGTTGCAAAGCTTCGGCAAAAATAAATTTTATCTGCCGGAATCCCCATCTGGCGCACTTGCTTTAAAATCTCAAATTCAAACTTTGTGGATGCTATTATCACATCACAATCATATTTCAAGATATTTTCAGGAGATTTCACCTGATATCCCTCAAACACAGTTCCCCATTTTTTTTTATCATTATCCATCCAAAACAAAATATGAAATTTTTCCTCTAAGTAAGGAATTATTCTCTTTCCCACTTCTCCTGTACCAAAGACAACTATGTCCCGCATTTTTCACTCCTCGTCTAAAAAACTTAGCATAAGCCTATCGTCTGCTACAACCGCCAATATATATAGCCTGCCTGCTCATATTCTTTTCGATTTAATAATCCTTTAATATCTAGCAGAACTTTCTTTTGTGTTAGATTCATCGTGTACAGCGATTCAACATCTTCCCGTTTCATAAGATAGATTTCTTCATGAGCAACCGCCAAGATAACTGCATCCATATCCTTTACTTCATCCTTATCAGAAAGCACAATTCCATATTCCTTTTCCGTTTCGTACTTGTCTGCAACCGGATCATAAATCAGCGGTGCAATCTCATATTGCATCAGCTCCCTGACAATATCAATCACCCGTGTATTTCTTGTATCTGGACAATTTTCCTTAAATGTAAAGCCTATAATTCCTACTTTAGCATCCTTAACATTCACCCCTGCCCGTATAAGACATTTAATCAGATTTTCTGCCACATACTTACCCATATCATCATTAATACGCCTGCTAGAAAGAATTATTTGGCTATGATATCCGATTCTTTCCGCTTCATAAGTCAGATAATAAGGATCCACCCCAATACAATGGCCCCCTACCAGCCCCGGCTGAAACTTCAAAAAGTTCCACTTTGTTCCGGCTGCCGCCAGCACGGCTTTGGTATCAATTCCCAGTTTATTGAAGATAATGGAAAGCTCATTCATAAAGGCTATATTAATATCCCGCTGGCTATTTTCAATGACCTTTGCCGCCTCGGCCACTTTGATGCTCTCTGCTCTGTAGACTCCCGCTTTCACCACCAATTCATAAACTTTGGCAACTATCTCCAACGTCTCTTCATCCATACCGGAAACAATTTTCACTATAGATTCCAGTCGATGTACCTTATCCCCCGGGTTAATGCGCTCAGGAGAATACCCTACCTTGAAGTCAACCCCGCATTTCAGCCCAGACTCCTCCTCCAGAATCGGAACACAGATTTTCTCCGTTACCCCGGGATAAACTGTCGACTCAAACACCACAATGGAGCCCTTATCCAAATTTTTTCCAAGCAAGCGGCTTGCGCTTTCCACAGGGGATAAATCCGGTGTATGATCGGAATTCACTGGTGTAGGCACTGCAATTATGTGAAATCGGGCCTCTTTCAGCAAAGAAGCGTCCGACGTAAAACACACTGTGCAATTCTTTAACGCTTCATCCCCCACTTCCTTAGTCACGTCTATGCCCTGCTGATAAAGCCCAACTTTATGCTCATTAATATCAAATCCAATCACCCGCAAGGTTTTTGAAAACGCAACCGCAATAGGCATCCCCACATACCCCAGCCCAATCACGCTCATCTTTTTCTGCCCATTAATCAATTGTTCATATAGATTGTCCATCTCTTATCAGCAAACTCCCCTCTTTATACGTCTAACAGCAGAAGTCCTCACATAATCATACGACACCAGGGCAAGCTCAAACCTTCCTTGACACAATACTCCCTTTCTCATCTACTCTGCCGCATATTTGCGCCGGAACCCCCTGCACCAGACAATAATCCGGAACGTCCCTTGTCACAACGGCTCCCGCCGCTACCATGGCATATTTCCCAATCGTATGTCCGCATATAATTGTTGCATTGGCGCCAATGGATGCTCCCTTTTTAATTCTAGTGGGCACATAATTGCTTCTTCCTTTTGGAAACCCAGCCCTTGGCGTCAGGTCATTTGTAAAAACGCAGGACGGTCCCAGAAAGACATCATCTTCTATCGTCACGCCTTCATAGACAGATACATTGTTCTGTATTTTTACACCGTCCCCTATCTCCACATTATTTGAGATATTGACATTTTGTCCAATTGATACATTTTTTCCGATTCTTGCGCCTGATTGGATATGACAAAAATGCCATACTTTTGTTCCTGCTCCAATCCTTACATCATCATCTACATAGCTGCTCTCATGCACAAAATAATTTTCCATCATCCCTTTAAATAACCCACTACCTTGTCCACCACCATTTCAGCCTCCTCCCGCTTCATGTAAGAATGAAACGGCAATGACAATACACTTTCACAAATCCTATTAGTTACCGGATACTCCTCCTCGACACAGTCATTCCCTAAAAATGCCGTCTGTCGGTGCATCGGCTTCGGATAATATACTGCCGTTGGAATTCCCTGTGCCTTTAAATATTCCTGCAGTTTTTGCCTGTCTTGCCCGGCTTTTAACTGAATCGTATACTGTGCCCAGCTCGAATAGAATCCTTCCTTTATATCAGGAACCTTTACCGTACTTTCCAGCTGTTTTGTGTAAAATTCTGCCAGCTTGTTGCTTTCCTCCAGTTCTCTATGGATAAAAACTGGGAGCTTAGCCAGCAGAATCGCTGCCTGTATCGTGTCCAGCCTGGAGTTCATGCCAATCCGCACATTATCATATTTGTACTTCCCTTTTCCATGCACTGTCAACGATCTGAGAAGCAATGCCCAATCATCCCGGTCTGTAAAAATCGCCCCACCATCGCCATAGCATCCTAACGGTTTTGCCGGAAAAAAGCTGGTAGTCGATATATCTCCAAACGTACAGTTCTTCTTGGTTCCTATAGAGCCGCCAAATCCCTGCGCCGCATCCTCCAAGATAAATAGGCCAAATCTGTCTGCAATTTTTCTGATTTCGGCATAATCGGCGGCTTGCCCAAACAAATCTACCGCAACAATCGCTCTCGGAGCATAACGCCCTTCTTTCAAAATAGACTCGATACAATGCAGCAATCTTCCTGAATCCATGTTGAACGTATCTTCATCCACATCCACAAAAATCGGCGTTGCCCCTACTGCAGCCACCACCTCCGCACTGGAGAAAAATGTGAAGTCTGGGACAAATACCGCATCCCCCTCACCGATACCCCAGACCATCAGAGCCAGCTGGAGGGCATCCGTTCCATTGGCACATGTCACACAATGCCTGGCTCCCACATAATCAGCTAATTGTTCCTCCAACGCTCCCACCTGGCTTCCATGGATAAACTGAGTTGAATGCAGTACATCTGCAATAGCCTGGTCAATACGCTCTTTATTAAATTCATATTGCCTTTTCAAGTCTCTAAATTCCACGCTCTGTTCTCCCTAAAACCGCCCTATAAAGTCCGTTGTCGCACACTCTTTCAGCGGCAGTCTTATGATTCTTCCTTCTGCCGCAGATTTATAAATTGCCAAAACAAGCTCCAATGCGCGCTTTCCCTCCATCGCATTCACATAAGGCTGCCTGTCCTGCTGTATGGCACTTATCACATCCGCATACAAAGGGGTATGGCCATATCCATATACATTAGGCGGGTTTTCATGAAATCTTGCCTTCACTTCCTCCGAATCATCCAGTAAATCTGAAAACCGCCACTCTTCTATCACATTCACTGATTGTCCTCCGGCTTTGACAGTTCCTTTTTCTCCAAATATGTAAAGGGTCTCTTCCAGGTTTTTAGGATAGATATCTGTCGTTCCCTCAATAATTCCATAACTCCCGTTTTTAAATTTCAGCAGTGCAATGCCCATATCTTCAGCTTCTATGTAATCATGGTTCAGCCGATCGGTCATCCCAACCACTTCATCCACATCAGAACCCATCATCCAACGGAGCAAGTCTATATTATGGATGCATTGGTTCATCAGCGCACCGCCATCCTGTTCCCATGTGCCTCTCCAGGCTGCCCTGTCATAATACTCATGGTCTCTACACCATTTGATATGAGCTGTTCCATAAAACAGCTTACCGAAACGATTCATCTCTATCGCTTCGCGAATCTTTTGTATTGATTTATTGAATCTGTTCTGATGGCAGGCACAGACTTTTACATGATGCTTAATAGATGCGGAAATAATGGCATCTGCATCTTTTATGGACAAAGCAATCGGTTTTTCAATGATGCAGTTACAACCGTGTTCTATGCAAAACAGGGCAATCTCGGCGTGTTTTCCGCTTTCGGTGCATATTGCTACAAGTTCCGGTTTCTCCGCCTCAATCATTTCTTTATAGTCAAAATAATGCTTGATGCTTTTATCTAATTTAAACTTTAGCGTTTTATCTGCCATACATGCCGAATTAACATCACATATTGCCACTATTTCAAGCATATTATTCTGCGCTGCTACGATGTGGTTAGGTGATATTCTGCCGCAACCTATTAAAACATATCTCATCAATCCTTCTCCCATAAATTCTCTGGTTTCACTCACTTTTCTTTTCCTCTAATGCAAAATAGTTTACAATCGGTTCTAAAACTTTATCCCATATAAGATTTTCTATAGCATATTTCCGCATATCAGTAATAAAATCTCTTCCATTATACATATTGTTATAAAACTCTATTATTGCATCTATATTAACAGGAGTTGCATCATTTGATACTTGATACGCAAAGTATTTATTACTACCTATCGAAACATCATCATATCCATATACAAACGGAATCCCTCTTGCACAGTATTCTCCTGACTTAATAGGAGCCGCAGACTTTCGTCCCACTTTATACATACCTAAAACGCCAATTGCAATATCAGATTCATCATATACATCGTCTAAATCTTTTCCGTCCAGTCTTCCACAAAAAATAACATGATTCTGTAGCCCATACTTTACCGCCAAGCTATTGTAATATGGAATTTGTCCCCCATCTCCCACTAGTTTAAAAATGATATTTGTTTTCCCTCCTTTGGAATAATACTCATACATGCCTTGAATAACTCGTTCATATCCATGCCATTTTGCCATTATAGCAACCGCCACAAGAATAATACTGTCATCTTTTTCTCTATATCGTTTCGATTTATTTTCATTTACATCGACTCCATTTACCAGTGTTATGCAAGGTATGTTAAAGACTGTTTGATAATTTGCATATGTAGTACAGCAATTTACATATTGACATAGTTGTTCTCTGTAGTATCTGTCCTCCGTAGGTCTGGTGCATCCTCGCTCATCATCATATGGTATCGATGGAAATTCTAAAACCACCTTAATGCACCCTATCTTAAGCTCTTGTAAAAAGTCTAAAAACCATATATCTGAAAAGTCATATCTAATGTACACCCTTTTGATATCAAATTTACTCACCCACTTAAGTGCGATATCATTGCACATCTTTTTCGTCAATGCAAATCTCTTTTCTATTATCTCATCTCCAGATAGTAAATAAAATGTATGCCCATCAAAAATTGTATAATATACTGTACCAAATACTTTCCTAAATGCACAACATTGTGCTTTAATCTTTTTTCTGACCCCAACAGCATTATCTTTATTTAAATTTATATAACACATATATAGCATGCTTTTCCCCACTATCTCCATCTGAATTTATCTTATTCCAAGCAATAATTCACCAATCCCTATAATATTCTTTTTCGCTACAAATATTTCCAGTTCCTTGGATATTTCTTCAAAAAAACGGATTGGAGTCACAACTATCTTCTCATCTTTATATATTTTACTTAATTCGTCCAGCATTATTATCTGAATATTATCATTTCCCAAGACCTTCCCATACTTATCTACAATTCCAAGGACATTCAAAGATTTCACCCCAATTCTATAGAGTTGAATCCCCATATATGTCCCTCCATATATATACATATTACTTATATCAAATTTTCTTAGTCTCTCTTCAACATACTTTTCGTCAAGCATCAACCCCATTATTTCATATGACAATAATGCGACACTGTAATTTGTTGAATACTCTTCTAAAATCTGCTTTTCTATCTTATCCATTACCATGCCTTTCTTTATAATTTCATATACCTCATGAACTCATCCCAGCTTCTCCTTTGTCTTTCATCAACCCAACTGTTTGCCACATGATGTATAGAAATCGTATGTTCTGTAAAAAAATGGGCTTCTCCATGCATTGTGGGGCTAAGAACCTCAAGCGGATATATTACATGTCCATCAATATTCTGATACTCATTTGCAATTTTAAATCCCATCTTTTCAAGAACTGGTGCTTGATATTCTCCACATGGCTGTAAATTAAGTTCCCCATTCTTCTTATAAAATGAAATATTTTCATAGGCATCTCTGCATCTTCTAATTAGTTCATTCCCTTTTATTGCCCCAAAGCCACATCCAAATGTAATTGATACTTCCGACATAGCTCCACAGAACATCTTGTCGCATAAAAGCTTGTCCATATTAGAAATAAGTTCTACATCCGTATCTAAATAGATACCGCCTTCGTTATATATGATATCCAAACGTGCATAATCTGGAACAAATCCCCACTTCCTGTTTTGATATGCCTCGTACATATATCTGTTCTTTGATATGTCGTAATTACTTTCATCCCACCGTATTATTTCATAATCTGGACAATATTTTTTCCATGACCCCATTTAATTCTGTAAAACTTTTGGAATCTCTGTCTTTATTTAAGTAAACTTCTAACTTCATGTGGCAAATTCTCTACACATAAATCTTCTCTTTGAATATGAAGTATCTTATCCTTATCTACACCTAGATTCTTCAATATATTTAAACTTAGTACTACAGCAGAACAATCTGTAATAGCAATAATAATATACTTATATGATTCTTTAGAGATTTTCTGTATTCGAAATGCATCTTCTCTATCAATCCAATCTACTATATTGCAATAATTCGATTGTTGTAATACATTTACCAAACTACTGGCGAATACCCCCTTGCCGTACACCAAAATATTGTCATTTTGTTTTACTATAGGATATAATAATAACTTTTCTTCATTGTTATCTTGATTTTCTGCAATTCTCATTTGCTCCA
>CANOBT010000105.1 GCA_947564305.1 uncultured Lachnospiraceae bacterium
ATATATCTGCAGTATAAAGACCGATACGCTGCAAACAGGCTTCCTTATTTTCTTCCATGGTATATGGACTGGTATCAGGAGGATACGATACACGACCTGTTGGAAAAGGAGCCGGAATTCGTCCTCTATAATCCGCAGTCGGAAGTATGGGGATTCACGGATTTTATGAAACCATTACAAAAACAGATTGACAAAGATTATGTTCTGGATGAAGAATCCGGGGTTTACATCAGAAAGTAGGAGTATTACAGGATGAATATAAAAGAATTGTTGAAGAAGTATGAGGGAGTCATAAGTTATCTTTTTTTCGGTGTATGCACGACACTGGTAAACATCGCCGTGTATGGCATCTGCTCAAAATTGTGGCATCTCGGCACCATAGAGTCTACCTCTGCAGCCTGGGTACTGGCTGTAGTTTTCGCATATCTAACAAACCGGAAATGGGTATTTAAAAGCAAAGCCCGCGGAACCAGCGCCATTGTAAAGGAAATCTGTTCCTTTTTTATATGCCGGATGCTGACAGGACTGCTTGATATCGCTGTGATGTATATCTTTGTGGACATGCTGCATTTTGAAGGTATGATCATAAAGGCTGCTTCCAATGTTCTGGTGGTTGTTGTGAATTATATTGCAAGTAAATTTGTGATTTTTAAGTCTGGCAATAACTAAAAAGCATCTCTTGTACGGCCCCCGTATATGCAGTAAAATGCATGATACGGGGGCATTTGTCACAATTCACATCCTGATTGTCCGCGAACTGTAACGGTCATTTTTCTAATTTCCAGAAAATCAAAATAAAATAACAATTTTCCCTCATTCTATGATATAGTATTTATATTATGGGGAGGGGTTCCCAATCAAATCATCCACAGTACATATCACTCTGTCTGTGGCGAAGGAGGATCTCTATGTATAATCAATTGGTATGGAAAGATGAATACAATATCGGTGTAGACGCTATTGATAAGGAACATCGAAGACTTTTTAAAATCATCAACAAGCTTTTTGCCGTTGGAAAAGAGGAAAAAAAGGGGCAGTGGGCATGCCAGGAGGGTATTAAATATTTCAAAGAACATGCAATTAAGCATTTTGAGGAAGAAGAGAAGTATATGGCGTCCATCGGTTTTGAAAATTTGGAAAGGCACAAACGTATCCACAAAGGTTTCCGGACAAATACTCTTCCGGCGTTGGAAGAAGAACTGGAACGGTCTGAATTTTCCCCGGACGCAGTCGATCATTTCCTGGGTGTATGCACCGGATGGCTGATTGGACATACCTTGACGGAAGACCAGGCAATTACAGGTTCCAAGACTAGCCGGTGGGTGAATCTTCTGCCGGAGGAGCAGGCTGAGGCTATGAAGAAGACTATCATCCAGCTTGTGTATGATATGTTCCAGCTGGAATCCCATCTGGTCAGCGCAAGCTACGGCGGCGAGAAGTTTGGAAAAGGGGTGTATTACCGCTTAGTCTATGGAACAAAGCAGGATGAAAAATGGGAAATCATCTTAGTCTTTGAGGAAAAACTTCTGGTCAACACAGTCGGGAAGGTCATGGGAATCAAGACAAATAAGCTGGATACCATGCTGATCAATGCAACCAGATATACGGCACAGCAGTTTGTCGGGCGCATCAGGGAGCATATGCCGGAGGCTGACTTGGAAGAACTATTGGAGGAAAACCTGCTGACCTATGAACAGTTCCTAAAAGTATATGAGCGGGAAAAAATGCAGTTCAGCCTGTTGTTTGACACCGGAGAAGGTTATTTTGCCTATTGTGTTATTGCACCGCATCTGCTTGAAAAGGGAGTTGCCGCTGCAATTAAAGCCGACAATGCAATCGCCAAGGTTGGAGAATATCTTTCAAGGAAAGAAGCCGACGAAAACACTGAAAAACTGAAAGTACTCGTGGTGGACGATTCCATAACAATCCGTCAGGGAATGAAAGAACTGTTGGAAAAGGACTATGAGGTAATGCTGGCAAAATCCGGGACATCCGCCATTCGCTCCATTACTCTGGATCGTCCGGATCTGGTTCTTTTGGATTATGAAATGCCTGTCTGTGACGGCAGACAGATTCTGGAAATGATTCGCTCAGAGGAAGAATTTGCCGAGCTTCCGGTTTATTTCCTGACCAGCAGGGTCGATCAGGAGAGTGTGAAAAAGGTAATATCCTTGAAGCCTGAGGGATATCTGTCTAAACAGTTAAAGCCTGAAGAAATCAAAAATAACATTGATAAATTCTTTGAGAGAAGAAAAGCTTAGGTGGTATCATTTTTCTATATACACAAATGGCGGGTGTTATTCCCGCCATTTTCTTTGAGAAATCCCAGTCCCGTTCCCACTCATTTTCCTTAGTATCCTGAACCCGAATCTGTGTTTTTCATAATCTTGACTAATCGGCTCGTTCCAAGTCTGTCCGCACCAAGGCGCATGAATTCTTCTGCATCATCAAAAGATGAGATACCGCCTGCTGCTTTCACTTTCACATCTTTTCCAATATATGCTCTCATAAGCTCCACATCTGCAAATGTTGCACCTGCCGTGGAAAATCCCGTAGAAGTTTTAATGTACTCTGCCCCTGCATTTGTAACAATCTCACACATCTTTATCTTCTCCTCTTCTGTCAGAAGGCAGGTTTCGATGATCACCTTTAATATCTTTCCCCCACATGCCTCATGGATTTGCCGAATCTCATCTTCAATCTCCTGATACCGCTTATCCTTCAAATATCCAATATTGATTACCATATCAATTTCTTCTGCTCCGTTTGCAATTGCATCCTTTGTCTCATAGACTTTTACAGCCGTTGTATTGTATCCGTTTGGAAAACCAATGACTGTACAGATGGGCAGTTTACCTTCTACATATTCCGCCGCCCGTTTTACGTAAGCTGCCGGAATACATGCCGATGCAGTTTCATAATGCATTGCATCATCCAAAATCTGCCGAATCTCATCCCATGAAGCCGTCTGGCTTAATAACGTGTAATCCACAATTTTTAGAACATCCTTTTTTTCCATAATTATAATCCGCCTTTCTATAATAATATGCTGAAATACTTGCTGTTCGGACAATTCCTGTTTAGCGACTATTATATACATTAACCTCATATTTATCAACATTTTTCCAGATGTTTTACTGCATTTTACAACATGCCTTATTCTACTGAAAAATAGGGAACTAAGGCTTGAAAAATCCTATAGAAAGTGGGACAATACCTATATAATCCACGAATCAGCCATAAAAAGGGGGAGACTATTACCATGCATGCACCAAAAAAGTCCTGGCGAAATGTACTGTACATATTCATTTTACTGGCAGGTGTTTTCCTGCTGTTTAGGTGGTATTCTGCCGCTAACAGCAAGCGGATTGAAAACCAAAATTTAAACTACGCAATGGATTCCGCCTGGCAGACCGCGCAGCGAATTGACAGTGAATTCACTAATGCCCAGAGGCGCGTGCGTAATTATGCATATTTTCTGAGCGAAATGCTGAATGAGCCGAATATCGACACAGAGCTGCTTCAAGAACTGGAAGAGAACTCAGATTTTGATGCTCTGCGTTTCACCAACAGTGAAGGACTCAATCTGACATCCGACGGGAGTACTTCCTACAGTACGGACCGCAATTATTTCCTCAGCGGCATGCAGGGGGAAAGCGGCAGTACCGTGGTCCTGAAATCTCGAATCACAGACAAAGCAATGATGGTCTTTTATGCACCGCTGAAGTATGAGGATGAAGTATTTGGAGTTCTGCTGGGGCTGTATTTTGCCGAAGATTACCTGAAAGAACTGCTTTCCTCCAGTTACTTTGGCGAAGAGGCAGATGTTTTTTTATGTACCCAGGACGGCAATGTGATTGCCTCATCGGATGACAGCCACTACGACAGGCCTTTACTTGACGTCCTGCGTGATACCGGTGTCATTGATTCTCAGACTGCCGAAAGTGCCTGGGAAGTCTTCCGCGGTCATTCTGACACAGCCGGTTTCATTTGTTCTCCTGGCAGCAAGACAGACAACCTGTGTGTGTTTGATATCGTAGGCAGTGAATACGTGCTAGTTCAGACTTTTCCAAAGAATGTGACTCAGACCATGCTGCACAATGCCAACTCTGTGGGGATGATTCTGCAGATTATCTTAATGATTCTGTTTGCCATCTATATCCTGGTTCTGCTGTTCCAAAGCCGAAGGGACAGATTGCGGCTGGAACAGGAAAACCAGGGGATGGGATATATCATCAGCGGCGTTAATACACTTTTTACCCGTTTTATGTTGGTGGACCTGGAAACCAATACGTTTCAGTTTCTTTCAGGAATCCCGCCGGAAGATATGGAATCTCCTCTCGGCGGCCCCTATGAAGATTTTGCGGCCTATCTGTGTTCCTGCCTGCTGCTTGAAGAGGACCGGCAGGAATTTGCAAAAATATTGGATTTAAACGCGATTGTACAGGAATTGGATAAGGACCACACAAACCTACAGTTCGAATACCAGACCCACCAGAAGGAAGGCACTGCCTGGGAACATTTTAATATTATCTGCCTGGAGCGAAAAGAGGGACGTGCGAGCAAAGTTCTCTTCCTCCGGCAAAATGTTACGGAGCTGAAAAAGAAGGAGCTGCAGGCTCAGGCGGAAATTTCACTGGCCAACCGAAAAGAACGGCAATACCGGATTGCCATTACATCCAGTGCTTTCTGTACCTTTGAGTTCAATCTTACGCGCGATCTTATTGAGGAAGACATTATACGAATCATAGACGGACAGCCGGCCTCCCTGTTGAAGAGAGTCGGTTTAAGCGCACCTTGTCCGGCATCCTTATGTTTTGAAAAATGGAAATCCTTCATTTTAGAAGAGTCCCTGGAGGAATATAGTGCAGTGGTCACCTCAGAACACTTAATGCAGTGTTTTGAAGCCGGAGAGAGTGAAGTCACCGTGGACTACTGGGGTTTGGCTTCCGCAGAACAGCCGATTTGTGTTCGTCAGTCCTTTATCATGACCCAGGATGATGACACCAAAGATGTAATGGTCATGGTGGTATCCAAAGATATTACAATACAGGTGCAAAAACAGAGAGAACAGACGCAGGCTCTTCAGGACGCACTGATGCAGGCGCAGCATGCCAACCGTTCCAAGACCACCTTCCTCTCCAATATGTCCCATGACATCCGCACTCCTATGAATGCCATTATCGGGTTCACAACGATTGCCATCAGTCATATGGATAACCCGCGCCAGGTGGAGGATTGCCTCCGGAAAGTGCTGTCCTCCGGCAATCATCTGCTCAGCCTGATCAACGACATTTTGGATATGAGCCGGATTGAGAGCGGAAAGGTACAAATTAAAGAGCAGGAATGCAATATTTCTGAATTGACTCACAACCTGTTCCATATTATTCAGCCACAGGTAAAGGCAAAGCAGTTGGAGTTGTTTATTGATACCTTCAATGTGTCAAATGAGGATGTGATTGCGGATTCACTGAAACTGAGCCAGGTATTTGTAAATCTTTTGAGCAATGCCGTAAAATACACCCCCGCAGGCGGAACCGTCAGCTTCCGTATTTTACAGGAGACCACCTTCCACCGGGGATATGGCGACTACGTGTTCATTGTGAAGGATAACGGCATGGGCATGAGTCCGGAGTTTGTAGAGCATATCTTTGAGCCCTTTGAACGTGAGGCCACCACAACCAAGACCGGTATTCAAGGCACAGGCCTTGGAATGGCAATCACTAAGAACATCGTGGAAATGATGGGCGGGACCATTACTGTACAAAGCGAAAAGGGCAAAGGCAGTGAATTCCGTGTGGAAATGAGCCTGAAGCTTCAGGATGTGGAAAAGAATGCGGAGCAGATCAAGGAACTGGAAGGATTGCGGGCTATTGTGGTAGATGACGACTGTGACAGTTGTGAGAGCGTGGTCCGGATGCTCCGTCAAATCGGAATGCGTGCGGAGTGGACCACCTCCGGCAGAGAGGCTGCTTATCGAGCTAAGAGCGCCTACAACCAAGGCGATTCTTACCACACTTATATCATTGACTGGCAGATGCCGGAAATGAGCGGTATTGAGACGGCCCGGCGAATACGTTCCGAAATCGGAGATGATGCACCGATCATCATCCTCACAGCCTATGACTGGACGGATATTGAACAAGAGGCCAGGGAGGCAGGTGTCACCGCCTTCTGCGCGAAACCGCTGTTTATGTCTGACTTAAAATCTGTCCTGCTTGCTGCAAATAATCTGCTTGAAAAAGAAGAAGAGGTTTCCTGGACTCAGGCGGATTTCAACAACAAACGCGTATTGCTGGTGGAGGATAATGAGCTGAACCGAGAGATTGCGGAATCTATTCTGGAGGAAACCGGCTTCCTGATTGAGACCGCCCCAGACGGCACGGACGCGGTAGAAATGGTGCGCAAGTCGGATGAATTTTACTACGATGCCATCCTTATGGATGTGCAGATGCCTGTGATGGACGGATATGAGGCCACTAGGACCATCCGTGCCCTGCACCGGGAAGATGTGAAAACACTCCCTATTATCGCCATGACGGCAAATGCCATGGAGGAGGACAAGGAGGCGGCACTCAAGAACGGTATGAACGCCCATATTGCAAAGCCATTGGATATTGATCTGTTTTTGGAGATTTTGGGGAAATATCTAGGGTAGGCAAGAAAGCAGCCAGAACACATTTCCTGTTCTGGCTGCTTTTATAAAAGCTTTCCCTATCCCCTCACTGCATCAATCCATCTTTTCCCCTTTTTCACTTCTCAGTTTTTCATTAGCCCCTTCCACATTCATTTTAGAAAGCACCACCATAATAATGATATTGATAACCAACGGAATCCACAAATACATGATATGCAGCATATTGATGCAGGAGTCCGGTTGAATCGCCAATTTTCCGTCAAACCCGCTCAACTCTAACAGCCACCCTGCCGCTGCCGTGCCAAGTCCTCCGCCCAGTTTGACACCAAGGGACGTACAGGAATACATGGTTCCATCTACTCTCTTTCCTTTTGTCAAAAATGTATATTCTGAACAGGATGCAATCACTGCATTCATATCTCCCTGCCATGGGCCTTGTCCAAGTGCTGCAACCGCGGTAAATAACAGCATTAACGGGACACTTCCGATATAACCGGCAACCACCACAAGAGCTCTGCCGGCCACCGCAATCATATAGCCTCTCAGGTTTAACTTATACATTCCTTTCCACCGGCCAACAAGGGCAGGTGTAAAAATCAATGCGATAATCAGGGGAATATTCGCTGCCCAGGAAAACACGCCATAAAGGTTCTCGTTTTTCAACACATAGGTCATGTAGTAAATTCCAGAATTAATCATGGCTGTGTATAACTGCTGCAAAATATAGACTCCGCAGATCATCAGATAAAATTTGTTGGACACGAGAAGCCGAAACGCCTCCACCAATCCATATTTTTCTTCCGATTCCTTCTCGTCCCCTTCGTTTAGTTCTTCCTCTGGAAGCTCCTTTACCGAGAGAACAGAAATCGTATTGATAACAAGTCCAATGACAGCATACACAATCGCTACTGTCCTCCAGGCTGCTGCCCCTCCGCCGCACTTTGCAACAAAGCTGATAGTAATAGACTGGATAAACAAGCTGGTTGCAAATGCGAAGATGAATCTGTAGGAGCCCATCTGAACCCGCTCTTTGCTGTTCTTCGTCACCAGTGAGGTCAGCGCGGAATAAGCAATATTATTTGCCGTATAGAACACACCGTTTAACAAAGTATACGCAATGAAGAACCATGCATACTGGGCGGTCGTTCCCCAGCTTGTCGGGATCGCAAAGATTGCCGCCAAAGTAATGGCGCAGCCGATATAGCCATACAGCATCCACGGCCTGGCTTTTCCCAGCCTGCTGTGAGTCTTATCAATCATCGCACCAAAGAAAATATCTGTAAACCCGTCAAATAATTTGGATACAGCAATTAAAGTACCTACGATTCCTGCCGAAAGACCAATCGTATTGGTCAAATAAATCATGACAAACGAGGACAAAAATGCATATACTACATTGCCGGCAATATCTCCTGAGCCGTATCCTATTTTGTTATACCATTTTAAATATGTCTTCTCTTTCATTCCTCTCTCCTTTTCGATGTATATACATAAATCACTATTTTTCTGATAACTTCTTCACAAATGGCACCAAATGTAACCGGAAGCAAAACCTTGTATCATCAAAACGATATTGTTCCATCACCTTGGGCCCACAGCTATTAGAGCCAATTCCATTTAACGCATAATCCAGACATACCACCGTGTTTCCTGATTCCTCCAGTTCGAAATGATGCGCTTTCTCCTCTAATTCCTCCTGTGTATACACAGACGCATTAAAAGAAAATTTTTGCTCGCTTATGGCTGCAAGCCCGAACTGCCCGTCACTGATTTCCACATAATCACAGTCAAAATGACTTCCATTTTCCTGGGGCCGGAGATAGTCCTCGTGCAATTCCGCAACCTTTGCCATGAACAGTCCGTGACTGGCTGCCCTGTGCTTATCACAATAGCTCTCCATCGGACCGTAGCCATAATAAGAAACATCCGCAAGACTGCCAGGAAGAAACAGCCGCACCCCAAATCTTGGCAGTTCTGGAAATTCTTCCTCTTTCACCGCATCCAATGTTCCATGGATACCGCCACAATCGTCAACCGTCCAAACAGACTGTATATCCAGTATACGCTGCACAGTAGGCGCCAGGACTGAGAGAATGCCTGAGATAACGACTCCCTCCTCTGTGCACTCCACAGCCGTTCCATAGCTCCTTGCATACGCCTCATGGTAATGCGCTTTTTTCCACTCTTCCTTCACATACATATCATTGTCTGTAGGAGCTCTCCAAATATTAATTTCCATTGGCCGTTCCAGATATTCCATGCCCTTATAAATGATACTTTCAAAAAGGCCGTTCTTCTTGCTGAGTGTATAAACAAATTCATTCCCTTTCACAATTACTTTGCTGTCTGTCTCTGCCACATTTATTGAGCTCGCCTTAATATCTGCATCTCTAATATCTACAGTGCTTGCAGCATCTGCACTCTTAGACATCCATTTTACCGCCGCCTGGTTTCTCCCGTCCTCATTCTCCAAAAGAATCTCATCAAAACCAAGTACATGCCCTGCCGGAATCATCGGTGATTCGTTGAGAAATTGATAGATAAGCTTCAAATAAACCTTTCCCTTCCTGGGAATCTTCACTTCCAGCCTGACCGCGGCCTCACTGTGAGGTGGGACGGATACCGGCGGAACACGGCCCGAATCCACACAAACGCCGTCACAACTGACCTCATAGCAAACAGCCGCATAATGGTTTAAATCCGTGAAATCCAAATAATTATGCAGTACCAGTTCCTTTGTTTCTATATTATACGAAACCGCTCTCGCCGGACGATGGACATTTTTGTATTCCAGTAACCCTGTATGGGGTGTCCTATCCGGATAAACAAGCCCGTCTATACAGAAATTCCCGTCATGGATTGACTCACCATGGTCACCGCCGTAAAAATACTTTGCCTTTCCATTCTCCGCCTTTCCGCCATAAATCGCATGGTCACACCACTCCCACACAAAGCCTCCGCACATCTCGTCATGCTTCTGGATGAGTTGGAAATAATCCTCAAAATCTCCGGGGCCATTTCCCATAGAATGGGCATACTCCACTAAAAGGAATGGCTTGCTTGCATCTTTTTCAAAGTATTCTTCTATTTCCGGGAACGCAGGATACATCCTGCTGTACAAATCCAAATCCGAATAATCATATGTCACATCATAATTTCGATATCGTGCACTCTCATACTGGGTGAATCTGTCCGGATCAAACGCTTTTGTCCAACGAAGGGCTTTCTCAAAATTACAGCCATAAGCACTCTCATTTCCCATGGACCACATCACAATACACGGACGATTCTTGTCCCGTTGGACCATCAGCTGTACACGGTCTAAAATCGAAGTCTCCCAGGCCGGTTCATCTGCAATCTTCTTATTCCAGCCATGAAACCTGTTATAATCCGTATCTTCCTTGTAGTAAATCATATTTGGACCGTGGGCCTCTATGTCCGCCTCATTCACCACCAAAAAACCATATTTATCACAGAGCTGATAGAAATAAGGCGCATTGGGATAATGACTGGAACGAATGGCATTGAAATTATGCTGTTTCATCATGGTCAGGTCTTTTAACATCTGCTCTATACCGACAGTAAAACCGGTAACAGAATCGAAATCATGTCTGTTTACACCGTGAAACTTGATATTCTGCCCATTAAAATAAATGACTTTATCCCGAATCTGAATCGTCCGAAAGCCTACATAATCTGTGATAACCTCATGTTCCGTTTCCATAACAAGCATATATAAATTGGGATTTTCCGCGCTCCATAAATCCGGCTCCGGAATTTCCAGTGAAATGCAATCTGACTGGACTTCACCAGCTGCCACGGCATTTTCCTGCATATCATATACAGTCACCTTCGTATCAACCGATTGTCCGATATAAGAAATATCTAATTTAATTTCCGCCTGATTTTCGCCCACAACAGTTGTGATCCGATAATCGTTGACGAACTTCTCTGGCCGCTTTAGCAAATAGACATCCCGGAAAATTCCGCTCATACGGAATTTATCCTGATCCTCCAGAAAACTACCGTCACACCATTTCAGAACCAAAACAGCAATGGTATTTTTTCCTTCCTTCAATACCGATGTAACATCAAATTCACTTGTGGCATGAGATACCTGGCTGTAACCGATATAGGAGCCATTCAGCCACACATAAAAACAGGAATCCACACCTTCAAAATTCAAATACGCCTTTGGCGCCTGAGCATCCCTCTGATAATCAAAGTCATACACATATGCGCCGCATGGGTTATCCTGTGGGACATAGGGCGGGTCAAACGGAAACGGATACCGGATATTGGTATACTGATGAGAATCATATCCGGCCATCTGCCAAACGCCCGGAACCTTTAATTCGTCAAAATCAGATGTATCATACCCTGACTCAAAAAACGGTTCTTCTACATCATAGATGCTCCCAAAGAATCTGAACTTCCAGTTTCCATTCAAAAATTGAATCCTATCGGATGCTTCCCTGTGCTCCACCAGACAGTCCATCCTCTTTGATGCGGGAATGTAATATGCTCTGGCTGGCATCGTCCCTTCATGTAAAACACTCAAATTTTCGTAATACCGTGGTACAATCAATTTCTTTCCCTCCTTCGCTGTGACAAATATACACTTTTTTACTCCACATTTTCTTCTTCTGTTGCTCCGATTGAAGCATATTTTCTTTTTCCCTCTATTTTCTAGGTATATTATATAGATTCTCATTCTCGAAGTCCATAAACACGATTTGATGAAACATGCACAAAATAATACACTTTTGGAAAATAGCATAAAAAAATACAGAATCAGCAGATTTATCTGCTCAATCCTGTATTTTCCTTCTGTGCATACGCAATAATCAAATCTACCATCTTCCCATAACTTTTCACGCCATCGCTCTGCCCATTCACTTTCAGATAAGTGTCATTTACTATATCAGAAACTTCCGCCACCTTCCCATCATAGGAATCCCAAAACAGCGAATTCTGCCGCAGGTCCGCTTCTATCTGTTCGTCCAGCCCTGCACGCACCTCCTGCCATTCTTCCGCCGCAGACCGGCGCAGCGCACTCATGCTGTAGGACCACGCCAACAGATAACCACTGTATTGAAAATCCTTTCTCTCCGAGCCGGAACATGCAAGAAATGCTATAAAATTTGCTTCTTCTTCCTGCATAAACCCTCTAAGGTGCGACAGCTCGTGGCAGAGCGTAAACGGGATATTATAATCCGGCATATCCGCATTATAATTCGCCTCGACAGTAAAAGGGGAATACACTCCGGTCAGCCCCTGGTAAGATAAAATCTCAGAGACACAGACCGGTTTCGGACGGGGGTAATATCCTTTGATATCCGGATATTCCTCCGCGAGCCGTTCCATTGCGAAGACCGCGGCATCTACAGGGGATTGTACATCCATTTCTCCGCCTGCCCCTTTCTGCTGCTCCCGAACTTCTTCTTTCTCTGCTGCATCCCGGGAGCCCAAAATCATTTCGCCCTTCGCATTACGTTTTACCCAGGCTGCACGGGCATTTACTTCTTTTGTCAGCCATTCACAGGTATTTTTCAATTCCTCTGTCGTATACTGTTCTGCCAAAAGTCCTGATTTCTCTGAAAAAGACTCTCTCTGGTAGTTAATTCCACAGTTTATGGTATATAGAAACAACAGCACTGATGCCGTCAGAAATAATCCCGATACCCAGCAAAGCGCCGCTGCTCCTCCCTGTTGTGAACGTACCGCTTTTATGATCATCCATATCCCTGAAACAGGAATCCATACAAGCAGCGCATATAGCCCAAATTCTACAATGGAAAAGGGTGATATTCCTGTCACCCTTCCGAACACCGCTGTTAATACTTTGTAAATATGTACCGAATACCATTCTGCAAATCCCGGTATCTGTCTTGCACATACCGTTAAAACTCCGGCAGCTGTCAAAAAAATACAAGCTGCCAGAAGCTTTTTTTCTATAGTACCTGGCTTTTTCTTCTCTTTCATCTTCCGAATCCGCCCCTTCACACCGATGCGCACGCAGGTCATCAAACCTCCGGTTTGGTGACATTTATTATAACTGATTCGGTGTGATTTCTCAATACGATATCCTCTGGAAATAATATCCTGATCAATGCTTTATATCCCCATCGTCAAACGGATCGCCGCACTCCGGGCAGAACTTCGGCGGCTTTGCCGGCTCTTCCGGCTCCCATCCGCATTTATCACATTTGTACTGCGGAACACCCGCCGGTTTCGGCTTTCCACATTCCGAACAAAATTTTCCTTTATTAACCGCACCGCAGGAACAGGTCCATCCTCCTTCAATTCCCTGGGAAACCTGACCTTCTGTATGATTGGGCTGCTGTCTTTGTTCTGCATGAAATGCCCCTGACTGCTGCCGTCCCATCTCGTACAATCCCTGGATATTCGAACCGCCTGCCTGCTGCGCCATTCCCATACCCATGAACCCTGTCATTGCGCCGCCTGAATTTCCTGCCGCTGTGCGCATTGCATCCGCCTGTGCTCCTGCCAATGCGGCAGCTGCCATATTCGGGTCACGCATGACCGCAGATTTCTGAAGCTGTTTAATCATCTCCTCGTCTTCTTTGGACGCCGTCACACTATTCACACCAAAAGAATAAATCTGAATTCCACGAAGCTCCGTCCACTTTCTGGACAGTACATCGTTCAATGCATCCGCCAGTTCCATCGTATGTCCCGGCAGCGCACTATAGCGGATTCCCATTTCAGAAATCCTTGCAAATGCAGGCTGCAGCGCAGTCAGAAGTTCGGATTTCAACATCGAATCAATCTGATCCTTTGTATAGACATTCTTTACATTTCCACACACATTTGCATAAAATGCCATCGGGTTCACGAGCCGGTAAGAATATTCCCCATTACACCGGATTGAAATATCCACGTCCAGTCCAATATTCCTGTCCACTACCCGGAACGGCACCGGATTCGGGGTTCCATATTTATTTCCTGTGATTTCCTTAATATTTATATAATAAACTCGCTGATCCCTGCCTGTGCCTCCACCAAACTGAAAACGCTGCCATGCCTCTTTTGCAGCCCCCTTCAGCCCATCCAGAAATGAGCCGCCAAATACAGAAGGACTGGTCCCCATATCATAAGTGTACGCTCCCGGCTCCGCGCAGGCATCCACGACCTTTCCATCCTCCACAATGATCATACACTGTCCGTCTGCCACCGCAATATGCGAGCCATCCGTGATGATATTGTCATCACCTCTATTGGCAGAACGCCCTGATACACGGCGTATTCCCCTTGCCGCTAATATATCCGCATCCAGTGCATCGCAGTAAAAATACTCTTTCCACTGATCCGCAAGCGTTCCTCCCACTGCCTGAAATGCTGCCTTTATTAATCCCATATGCTTCTCCTTTCTTTATCGCAACCTCAGAGACCATATATAAATTCCCTGATGTTTATTCCTCTTTTCATACAGCTTCATATTAAAATATCATTACAGTGCACGGCATCGTGAACAGTAAAAAAATACCATCAGAATTTTCCACTCGTTCCCGAACTGTCAGAATGCATGCTGCTGCCACCGCTGCCTGAAGAATTGTTCTGCGGCTTATGCGTCCGGCTGATTGTATGATAAAGGAACATATCCGACTGATTTGTCAGATAAAAGCTTCCTGCTTTCAAATAATCCATCGCACCATTCTGACGCACCCTCGTGTTCATCCCCTTTTTCCAGGACATCACCACACTCACAGACACAAGAAGTGATAAAAGAAAGGATACGCCGATAATCAAAGGAATTCTCCATCCTTCCCCATATCTGTGATTTTCCGTATAGGGCGAGCCCTTTTCCCATGCCGCAAGATAATCCTCTGAAATGGATAAATATTTGGAAAATGCCTTAAAAAAATCCCCCTCCGACAAATCATCCAGAATTAATTTTCCCAAACGCTCTCTTCCATATGTAGAAAATGCTTCCTGAGCCGCACCAAATCCGACCAGTCCCCAGTCACGTTCTGCCATACTGATGGCAAGCATCACGCCGCTTCCTTCGCTGTCTGCACCAAGATTATATTCTGAAAACACCTGTCTCTGCCAGTTTTTAATATCTCCTCCGCCAAAATTCAGTGTCGTAACAATATAAATCCCCGTACCATACTCATCAAAAATCCGTCCACATTCCGCTTCCAGCTCATCCTCTTCCTGAGCCGTCAAAAGCTCTGCATCGTCCTGGACCCAGCCTTCAAAATCTGATTCGTCTCCCTTTCCCTCCGGCTCTGCTGCAAAATCCGCAATATCATCCTGCACATAGTCTTCTGACACTGCAGCATGAACATCATTTATCCCCCCGCTGTTCAAACAGAACATGCAGACAAGCAATAATGCCATCATAACTTTCTTCATCACAGCACACCTCCAAACAACAGGATTCCAAGGAGTGAACATACCGCTGTCCCAATAGCTGTGAATCCGCACAAATATTTCCAGAAAGCGCCCTTATCCACCGGAAGCTCTCCGACCATCTTCCCTGTCTGTCCGTTAATCGCAAACTGGTATTTTTTTCCGCCATAAACGGTCTCAAAAATCCATACCGGAAGCAGCGCATAATGCACCCTTCCATCTCTTGATGCAAGATGCCGGCGCTTCACTCTTACCGAATCATACCCCTTAACCGTACTGCGCATTACCTGTTCCGCACTCCGGAAAAGCCGCTCCTTCGCTCTGCCCTCGGCAGTCTTTGCATCCACATCATATTTATCCGTCTCATATCCTGCCAAATATGCCGGATTGAATCCCGTCATTGCAGCATAATCAAAAGGTTCAACAGACTCCGTTGTATCATCATCCATCGCGGTGCTTCCGTCCACAGGCACATGATAAAATTCCATCGTCCCCGCCCGGTTGACCAGATAATATGACGTTTCTACATAATCATACTCTGAATCGCTCCACATCCTGGTGCGGGTTGCATCGAAACTCATATCTGCACATGCATTACAATCAAAAAGCCAGTAAGGCACATAATATCCTTTCAGATTTTTTAAGTAGCTTCTGTCCCTGAAATTCTTCGGGAGCAGACGCTTTCCCTTACAAAAGCCCTCCAGCATCTGTCTCGCCTTATCCCCCTTTACCTGAAAGGGAATCATCATATCCGGCTCAAATCCGCCGGAAGCCGCTGCATGGATAACTACCACATTATCACAATAGGGACAGGTCGTACTGACTGTATTCTCATCCGCCTCAATCTCCGCCCCGCAGGATGGACAGATATACATTCCATTATCAGCTCTTTTGGCCCCCTGAGCTTCCTTCTGGTATTCCCAGTTTAAGTCCTGCTCGTCTCCAGCCCGGCCATCCTGCTCATACTGTCTGAGTGTTTCTAAATCATACTGGTTGCCGCAGTTTTCGCAGGAAAGTTTCTGCGTCTCCGGTGCAAACCGGAGCGCTGCCCCGCAGCAGGGGCATTTGTACTGTACAAAATCCATTGCATCCTCCTCTCAATACATATGTAATGCGTATATATATTCGTTATTTTTGATATGTTTTTATTTTCTTTGTAATATTTTTCTTACTTATTCTATTTAATTCTATCTATAGCAACTTTTGTCGTATTTTGTAAATTTATTCATTTCTATCTACCAAAAATCGTTTACGTTTTTCTTCCATATCTTAGTTTGTTCTGCTCATCTATCTATTTTCAATCCTAGCATAATCCTCTTATTTTATCAAGAAAAACACAAACATCTTGCATCCGGCAATACTTCATACTTTTGGAAGTTCTTAGTTTACAAAAAATCCTTTGTATGCTAATATATTCCTACAGTTAACTTCCAGAAAAGGGGGCTTTTTGTTATGGTTTTAAAAGAATGCAGCGCATGCACAATTTACGGCGGTTCGGACGACCTTCGAATCAGGGCAAGGGTGTCCCTGGAGAACAGCATCAGACTTTATTTCGAAGGAGAAGAAGACTTGGGAGCGGATCCGCTCAAACTGAATGTAGACTTTTACGACAACCAGGTCGGTTACATAAAAACATTATGCATTCTTAAAGTGAGCGAGAATGTAGATCCCTGGGTACTGGAACCCTGGACTGCAGACTGCGAAATCATAGAAGTAATTGAGATTCTGCAGCGGCAGAAGGACCTCAGGGTCAGACTGGAGGAAGAAGTTGAGTTCGTATCTATCAAGCACGGGCGGTTCAAGGGCACTATCCAGAATATCAGCGTAGGCGGCATCCTGCTCTCTACAAAGATGCCTTTGGCTCTGAACGAGCAATTCGAGTTCAACTACTGCTTTCTCAAAAAAGAGCAGCGTGTAAGGGCCGTCACCATACGGGAACAGAATACAGGAAAAGACACCTACAGCTATGGATGCCAGTTCCTGAATCTTACAAATGCCGCTGAAAGAGATATCCGTCAGTTCGTTTTCAGACAGCAGCTCAAGAAAATAGGATAATCACAAGAGGGGAATCCCTGATTTATCAGGAATCCCCCTCTTTATTATTCTCATTCTGTTCCGCTGCTTCGCCGTCTTCCCCGTCCTTTTTGACCTCATTCACTTCCACCGTCGGCGCTCCTGCCGCGGAATGCTTCGGAGTATATTTCAAAAAATAAGTATAAATATCAACAATCGCCTGGTATAATTCCTCGGGGATTGCCGTCCCCAAATCCAACTGTGTAAGGACCGTTGCAAGCGAATTATCTTCATAGACCGGAACGCCGTTTTCATTGGCAATCTCCACAATCTTCTCCGCCAGATAGCCCAGCCCGGAAGCAACGATAACCGGTGCAACATCTCTATTCTCGTCATACCGCAGTGCGACCGCTTTTTTACTCGTAATATCATCATGCTGTGACATTGACCGAATTTCTCCTTTCAAATATCTTCGGGAATGCGGCTGATACTTTAATCGGTGTCTTCCCCTGCTCTACGGCAAGATACTCAACTTCCAGATGATTCCTGTTCATGATCTTACGGATATTATCACGAATATCACTCTCATGCCCTGCCAGCTCTTCCGGATAGTGAATCAGCATATCCATCTTCCCCTTCTCATAATACATCATCATATCGAAAAAGCCAACATCTTTCATATCAAATTTAATCAATAATTTGACTCCCCGTTCTTTGGAGCCGGGATTACCAGATTCTTCATCAGGATCTACCCACCACTCTGAATACATCGGAACCCCATCCAGAATCACAGGAAGCATCACATGCATGACCGGCATATACACGCTCTCATTAATCATCATACTCCGCATAACGCTCATAAAAGCATCTTTATTTTCCACACCGGCCTCGCCTCTCACACCGGCTTCCATGATGTTTAAGAACTTGTCTGCCCAGTCCATCTTTCCTGCTGCCTTCTCATAATCCACATGCATGAGCATATCCTTGAACTGCGCCGCCGTCATCCCTTCGAAATATTTTGCAAATCCCGGAAAATCAAGCAGTCTCTGGAACGACTGTGACACATTGTTCACATTTCCGTTCTCAAGCCGGGATGTATTAAGCGCCAACAGGCTGATAATATCCCGAATTCTTCCCAAATCCTTCGTCTGCGAAATATATTTACCCAGATAAGGGATAATCTGCTCTTTTAAAATCTGCGTATTCAATTCATTATTCTGCATACTGTAAGGACGCAGCTTTGACACAAGCTGATGCAGTTCCTGCTGGTTATTCCTGAACATCCGCGCCTCAATCTCCGCAAGGTTATCCTTAATAGACTCCATGATATGCTTTCCCGAAGACATATCATTGTACTTTTTCAGCATATCAAGAATCCCCGCCTTCAGCTCCACCGTACTGGATTCATTCATGATCTGGCGCAAAACATCAAATAAAGGACCCTGCAGCCGGTTGGCGCCCGCCATCGAATCCTTCAAAAAACCATTCAGCTGCTCCGGGGTCATCTCCAACATCTGCAGAAGCGCCTGGATGTCCTCAGCAGTTCCTTTGCTGATTCCAGACTCTACCATGTTGGCCATGCCTCCGAATATCATTCTGGTCATAACTTCCTGAAGGTTCGGGAGTTCCCTCAGCGACTGTACAAAATTCCCAAAGTTAGACTCGTAAGTAATCCCCTTTCCCTGCTGGCCGTCCCCATCGGTCCTGCCATCCGCGCGGACCACCCGTCCGGTATCCACCTGATTCTTAATACTCAGATCCTGCGCCTGCTGGGTCGGAGTCTGCTTATTGTTGTTAACTGCATTATTTTCATATCCTGTTACAGGAGTCGTTACTTTTAAAATATTTGACATTTTTTCACCTACTCTGCAATTTACTCTTATCCTTTCCCCCAAACCTGACGATATATGTAAATATAATACTTTTTGTAATATTATTAAACATTTTAGATAAGGCGGTACTAAGATTATGGATAACATGCTTGAAATGTATCTCTATGA
>CANOBT010000106.1 GCA_947564305.1 uncultured Lachnospiraceae bacterium
CTTACCATCGTCTCACCAGACGGCGATAACGGCTTCCCCGGCACCGTGACAGCAATCTGTACACTCCTGATCAAAGGAAACTGTGTGGATAATGTTTATTTCCGCTGGTATGAAAAAGCAGTGAAATCGGAACAGAAGATTGCACAGCTTTATGAGTATTACATGGCTTCTGTGAAAGAAGCACAGTTTAAAAAAGCTCTTCCGCGTTCCGTGTACCTTTATTTTATGCATGGGAATTCTCTCGACTATCATAAATTGGCATTTTTATATGCAAACCTGATTACTTATGTGGACGAGGGCAGTGAAATTTATGCCCACTACCGGGATGAGATAGAAGCTTTTGCATGGAATCAGATGGAACGCCGGCACATTGATGAACATCTTCGGATTATTTACAAGAGATTTGTGGCGGAACATCTCATGACTCCGGACAGAGTAAAGGCATTGTATGATATCTGCCATGCCTATGAGATTACGACAAAAGTACGGAATATGAAGGCAATCCATGTGGTCGCGGAGGATGGAAAGATTACCCAGACGGTTCCATATACAGAGAGCGGATCTCAGGTTTTTTTGTATGCCAAAACGGACCGGTTGGTGTGGGAGTCACGGGATGGAAGGCATTATACAGACTCGATTCCTTATGAGAGTAAGCGGCTTTTTTATGAGCTGCGCTACATGGATATGTGTAAACGTTATATCAACGGTATGAAACAGAAGCGGCAGGAAGAGGAAGCCGAGGAATTGACACTGGAAATGGTACGAACCGTCGGACTGGAGCAATATACGGATGAGGAGATGTTTGCTTTGGCCACAAAGACGATTCGGGATAATAATTGTGAAAATGATGACTTCCTGACTTATGTATGTTTTGAACTTTTCAGGAAGGGAAAATATGACAAGGTTACCTTGACGTATCTGGCCAATTTTTACTGTGGCGCAACTACAGATATGAAGTTACTTTGGAGAGAAGCCAAGGAATATGACGTACATACTCACAAATTAGGTGAGAGAATCTTGACACAGATGTTGTTTGCAGAAGAGATTTTTGCAGAGGCACTGGTTTTTGAAGACTATTATGCAGAAGGTGCATATTTCGGACTGCAGCAGGCATATCTGGCTTATATGTCCAGAGAATATGTGGCGGAGGACAGGAAAATCAGCAGAAGTGTTATTGATATTATCTGCAGGGAATATGAAAAGGGCGAGGATACCATTGATATCTGCAAGATTGCCGTGCTGAAATATTATGCAGACAAAGATTATACGCCGTCACAGCGCAGGACATTGAAAAAATTTCTGCAGGAACTTTGTGGAAAACAGCTTTATTTCCCGTTCTATCTGGCTTATGAGAAGGACTGGCTGATAGAGTTGCAGCTTTGGGACAAGACACTGATTGCGTACAAAGGGCAAAAAGGCAGCCGTGTCATGCTCTACTACCAGCTCCAAAAGGGAGATTCAGAGAGCACAGATTATTCTACAGAGGTACTGTCGCCGATGTATGATAACATTTATGTAAAGAAGTTTGTGCTGTTTGCCAATGAAACATTGAAGTATTATTTCAAAGAGACCATTGACGGCAATTCCTATCGCAGTGATAAGCAGACCTGCGCGAAAGAAATCAAGGAAGGCGAGAATGGGCGCTATGGCCGGTTAAATGATATTTTACTTTCAGAGGGCAGCATCCGGGAATCCAGGATGAAAGCGTATGCGCAGGAAGATGCGATTGCCGGGCATATGTTTGAGAATGAAGCATAATAAGAAATCAGAACAGCTTTGGACAGGCATGATATGTGCCGTTTTGGACTGTTATCTTTAATAAATCATGAAGGAGGCTGGTTTGCATGGGGCAAGGCAATATGATAGGATATGAAATTACGGAGAAAATGTGTCAGATCAGCTATTATAATGAAAAACAGTCAGAACCTGAGACATTGGAAGTAGATACCGACAATTTTCAGATACCTCTTCTTATCGGGAGACTCAGGGATACATGGGCATATGGGAAAGAGGCTAAACGCTTAGTTACGATTAAAGAGGGGTTCGTTGTGACCCGCCTTTTAGAGCGCAGCCTGGCAGGAGAGAAGATTGATTGTGGAGATGATACTTATGATGCGGTCTGGCTTTTGTCCAAATTTATCCAACTTTCCCTGCAGCAGTTTCCCCAGATTGACGGAATTGTGTTCAGTGTACCGGAACTGACGGAAGAACTGGCGCAGATGCTCCGGGGAATTGCGGTACGTATGGGGGTAGAAAAGCAGCATATTTTCATCCAGGACTATAAGGAAAGTTTTTGTAATTATTTGTTTTACCAGCCTAAGGAACTCTGGCAGTATGAAGCGGCATTGTTCTGCTGTGACAGGAATGAGATTAAGGCGTTTATGCTGCGCCGGTTAAAGCCGGGCCTGGGAGGCGGGAAGACAACCTTTGTGACGGTGGATGAGGTGGCCAGTGCCCATATGAAGGAGTTGGCAGCAGTATATCCTGTCCTGAATGAGGACAAAGCAAAGGATGCGGATGCACGGTTCTGTAAATTTATCCAGAGTGTATTTGATAAACGGATTGTTTCTTCTGTTTTCCTGACCGGAGAAGGGTTTGAGAATAACTGGTATCCAAAATCCCTGCGAGTTTTGTGTAATGGGCGCAGGGCATTTATCGGAAATAATCTGTACAGTAAAGGAGCGTGCTATACAGCTTTCAGGAAGATGTATATGCATATTGAAAATCCGGTATATCTTTCTGCTTCGAAGCTGACAGACCAGATTACCGTGAATATGCGGGTGAATGGCCAGGAGATGTGGTACCCTATTGTGTCCTGGGGAGCACAATGGTACGAGTGTAACAATCAGTGGGAAGTACTGGTAGAAGACTTAGACAGCATTGAACTTCATGTGGAATCTCTGGTACAGGGAGCCCTTCGAAATGAAGTGATTTCTTTGGAAAAGTTTCCGAAGCGGGCAGAGTATTCTATGAGACTGCAGATTGAGACTTTATTTTTGGATGAAAAAACCTGTAAGATTACAGTGAGAGATGTAGGTTTTGGAGAGTTTTTCCTGCCTACGGATTTCCATGAGGAGAAGATTATACACTTAGGAGGCAACGATGGGAAGTTTGGTTCTTTGTCATGACAGACATGCGACACATCCATACGAGATTACGCGTATTCACTGCAAGATTTTTACCATAGAAGAATTGTGTTATTACCTTTGCAATAATCTTTATCTGATTGACTATACGATTATGAATGAGCAGCTGTGCGTGTGGCTGGATGAAGAGCTGGGGATGCCGAAACTTGCAGGACAGCTTAGAGATGTTATCCGATTACGTGGTTCCATTGAGAAGTTTGTGCTGACGATTTTAAAAGACTCCAAGATTTACCGGGAGCCGGAGATGATCCGTATCCAGAACGTGTTGGAAAGGCTGAAGAACCAGAAGGATATTGAGCGGCAGAAGTACAAGGGGGACAACTTGTTGGAAAGCGGGGAGATTGAGGAGGCAATCCTGGTCTATCAGGCAATCTTGAATCAGGAAAAGGATGAAAGTGTGGATGCAAAGTTTTATGGAAGAATTTACGCCGGATTGGGCGCCGCTTATGGAAGGCTCTTCTTGTACCAGGAATCCGCAAGGATGTATGACCGGGCATATCAGATATGTGAAGACCCCAGACTATTAAAGCCATATCTCTATGCTTCGTATAAATATATGTCTTTGGAGGAGTACCATATTCTGTTGACAAAACATGATAATTATGTGGAGATTAATGCAAGGATGCGCCAGGAGATGGAGGATATCCGTAACGGTATGCAGTTGGAATTGAATGATGTGTTAGTGGAAAAATGGAAGAGGCATTACAGGAGAAGCCATATATAGTCGCAATTTATGGTAAGATTTCTATGAATTATAACTATATATACCATTTTTGGGGATTTTAGGAACAAATATCTTGACGTGATATGACAAAACATTTAAAATGAGAATGTGACTTATACAAATTTAGCAAAATATATATTAGGAGGTCATTAGGACATGGCAAAATGGGTTTATATGTTTACGGAAGGTAACGCTACTATGCGGAACCTGCTCGGCGGAAAAGGTGCCAACCTTGCTGAGATGACAAATCTGGGTCTTCCGGTACCACAGGGCTTCACAATTACAACAGAGGCCTGCACACAGTATTATGAAGACGGCAGAGCCATCAATGACGAAATCATGGGCCAGATCATGGAAGCAATCACGAAGATGGAAGAGGTTACCGGAAAGAAGTTCGGTGACAAAGAGAATCCGCTTCTCGTTTCCGTTCGTTCTGGTGCAAGAGCTTCTATGCCTGGTATGATGGATACGATTCTGAATCTGGGACTGAATGAGGAAGTTGTGGATGTATTGGCAGAAAAGTCCAATAATCCTCGTTGGGCATGGGATTGCTACAGAAGATTTATCCAGATGTACTCTGATGTTGTTATGGAAGTCGGCAAGAAGTATTTTGAAGAGCTTATCGATAAGATGAAAGAGGAAAAGGGAGTGAAGCAGGATGTAGAACTGACTGCGGAAGACCTGAAGGCTCTTGCCGGACAGTTTAAAGATGAATATAAAGAGAAGATCGGAGCAGAATTCCCGACAGACCCGAAGGAACAGCTCATGGGAGCTATTAAGGCTGTTTTCCGTTCCTGGGACAACCCAAGGGCGAATGTATACCGTCGTGACAATGATATTCCGTATTCCTGGGGAACTGCTGTTAACGTACAGATGATGGCATTTGGTAACATGGGCGATGACTGTGGAACAGGTGTTGCATTTACCAGAGACCCGGCTACAGGCGAAAACGGTCTGTTTGGCGAGTTCCTGACGAATGCACAGGGCGAGGACGTAGTTGCAGGTGTACGTACTCCGATGCACATTTCTGAGATGGAACAGAAATTCCCAGAAGCATTTGTACAGTTTAAGGATGTGTGCAAGACTCTGGAAGGACATTACAGAGACATGCAGGACATGGAGTTTACTGTAGAGCATGGTAAGCTGTATATGCTGCAGACAAGAAATGGTAAGAGAACTGCTCAGGCTGCTTTGAAGATTGCATGTGATCTGGTAGACGAAGGAATGAGAACAGAAGAAGAAGCAGTTGCTATGATTGATCCGAGAAATTTGGATACACTGCTTCATCCGCAGTTTGATGCGGCTGCATTGAAAGCAGCAACTCCAATCGCAAAGGCACTTGGTGCTTCACCGGGAGCTGCATGTGGTAAGATTGTATTCTCTGCAGATGACGCAAAAGAATGGGCAGCAAGAGGAGAAAAGGTTGTTCTGGTTCGTCTGGAGACCTCTCCGGAAGATATCGAAGGTATGAAGGCTGCACAGGGTATCCTGACAGTACGCGGCGGTATGACAAGCCATGCTGCGGTAGTAGCACGTGGTATGGGCAGATGCTGTGTATCTGGCTGCGGCGATATCGCAATGGACGAAGAGAATAAGAAGTTTACATTGGCTGGAAAAGAATACCATGAGGGAGATGCAATCTCTATTAATGGTTCTACCGGTAATATTTATGACGGAATCATTCCGACTGTAGATGCAACGATTGCAGGTGAATTTGGCAGAATTATGGAGTGGGCTGACAAGTACAGAACAATGAAGGTTCGTACTAATGCAGATACTCCGGCAGATGCGAAGAAGGCTCGTGAGCTTGGTGCAGAGGGAATCGGTCTTTGCCGTACAGAGCATATGTTCTTTGAGGGCAACAGAATTGATGCATTCCGTGAGATGATTTGTGCAGAGACAGTAGAAGAAAGAGAAGCAGCTCTGGAGAAGATTCTTCCAGAACAGCAGGGAGATTTCGAGAAGCTGTATGAAGCTCTGGAAGGAAATCCGGTTACTATTCGTTTCCTTGATCCGCCGCTTCATGAATTTGTTCCTACAGATGCAGAGGATATCAAGAAACTGGCTGATGCTCAGGGCAAGACTGTAGAGCAGATCAACACAATCATTGACAGTCTCCATGAATTCAACCCAATGATGGGACATCGTGGATGCCGTCTGGCAGTGACCTATCCGGAGATTGCGAAGATGCAGACAAAGGCTGTTATCCGTGCAGCAATCAATGTTCAGAAAGCACATGCTGACTGGACAGTAAAACCGGAGATCATGATTCCATTGATTGGCGATATCAAAGAATTCAAATATGTGAAGAAATTCGTTGTTGAGACTGCTGATGCTGAAATCGAAGCAGCAGGCGTGAAATTAGAGTATGAAGTTGGAACGATGATCGAGATTCCAAGAGCAGCTCTGACAGCAGATGAGATTGCTAAGGAAGCTGACTTCTTCTGCTTCGGTACAAACGACCTGACACAGATGACATACGGATTCTCACGTGATGATGCTGGTAAGTTCTTAGAGGCTTATTATGATGCTAAGATCTTCGAGAACGATCCATTTGCAAAACTGGATCAGACAGGTGTCGGCAAGCTGATGGAGATGTCTATCAACTTAGGTAAGCCAGTGAATCCAAACCTGCATATCGGTATTTGTGGAGAGCACGGCGGAGATCCATCTTCCGTAGAATTCTGCAATAAGATTGGATTGAACTACGTATCCTGCTCACCGTTCCGTGTACCGATTGCAAGACTTGCAGCAGCACAGGCAGCGATTGCGGCTAAATAATTTTTGTAGATAAATTGTTCTTGCAGAAAATTATTTGTCTCATTGTAGAATTTAATTTTCTCTGAGGGTAAAACTAAAAATTAATAGAATTATTGGACGAGGCTCTGAGGGAATATAACCTCAGGGTCTCTTCCTTTTTACATTCTCATGCCATAAAATGAGTCGATTCGCTGTGGGACTGTAGTAGAATAGAGAAAATGAATGAAAGATATCAGCAAAAAATTGTTTTGCATAGACATATTTTTCTGGGTCAGGTGATTGGAATGATTTATGTTTATACAAATAAGCAGGATTCTGAGAACTGGATTCTGCAAAATGACTGGTATTTTAATTTATATACCAGTAATGGGAATTTTACGGAAGAGGATGAAGAAATTATTTGGTTAATTGATCATGCAAAATTGACTTCAAGTAAATATATAGAGACAAAATATGGACTGGGTACAGTGCGCAATCTCTCCAGTGGATGTAAGACTTTACTGAATGTGATGAAGAATCCTGACAAGGTGGTCAATGTGGATGAATGCGGAAAGAATGTGCTGGATATATTATTTACAAGGGATGGAATTCATTTATATATGTCCAGACCTGAGCGGATTGATATTGCAGATCATATAGAAATCTGTTTTAATAATGTAGATGTGGTTAATGGCCGTAGTGGATATGAACAATGGTGGTCTGATGAATATGCCAGGAGGAGTGCGGATGATTTATGATACGATAGAGTTTTGTGTGGAGCCGTTTTCTTATTTCTTGTCATTTGCTGACCGTATTACTTTGGTAAGAGGAGATAGTGCTACAGGAAAAACATATCTTTACCAAATGCTGGAAGATTTGAAAATGACAAAGGAGTACCGGAAAATAAAGCTTTTCAATTATAAATCAGAGGAATTTCATAAGGATTTAAAAAAATGCAGGGATAAATTTATTGTAGTGGATAATGCGGATTTACTTTTGGATGATGCAGATAGAAGCTTTATAAATTTTGAACCGAGCAATCAGTATATGCTTTTTGCGAGGAATTGTGATGGCTTGAATCTGTCTGCGGAGAGTTTTACAATTTTGAAGGAGACAGATTATAAAGTATCGCTGCTGAAGGAGATAGCGGTAATATGATATATATTTGGACAGAAGATACTGGGGCGGGACTGCATTACTGGAATCTGGTGAATGAGTATCTTTTTCAAAATGAATATGTGGTGGAGAGCAAAGGCAGCAACCAGGGGATTTTGGATGCGGTCAGAACTTTAGAACCAAAGAAGGATGACAGGTATTATCTTGCCTTTGATATTGTATATGATAATATGGATGTGATGAATAAGTATCTGGAGCTAAAGGAATTGGCCGCAAAGCATCCGGAGCAGATTGTGATTTTAGATATGCTTTGCTTTGAGTACGTTATTCTGAGTTTTTCGAAACTGGTTAAGTGGACAGGTACAGGAAAAACAGATAAAATTGCTATGCGGGAAGTGATTTTATCTGCAATAAGGAAACATAAAATTGAGATAGACAGTATAACTAACAGAAGAACTCTAGAGTATCTTATGGGATTTAAGAGATATTCAACAGAGCGAGCGGTTAAGGCCATTACATATGAGTTGACAGAAAATGATGAGTGGTCGATTAAAGGAAAACTGTTGGGGGAATGTTGGTATCATGATTGTTGTGTAATGGAAAATCCAGATAAAAGAAAATGCAATCTTGATACGATTATGTCGGGGGAGACAAAGGTTGAGAGACTTCTTGCGGACAGGGAAACGCAGAGGATATTACTTGCATGTAGATGATTTTTTTACTTTTACAAAAAGCATTCAAGCATTACAATCAATATATAATGCTGAAAATAGGAAAATTCATTGGTTGCTACACAAAATTATAAAGAGGTCTGATATGAAAATAAGAAAAACCACTCTAGAAGAACTAGACATCCTTCTAAACCTTTACAATCATGCCAGGATGTTTATGGCAGCTCACAACAATCCTACACAATGGGGAACAGGTTATCCCCCGAGGGAACTTTTGGAATCGGATATCCTGGAGGGATGCAGCTATGTCTGCGAGGAACATCATAAGGTCATTGCGACCTTCTATTATCGCTTCGGAGAGGATGATACTTACCGCAAGATTTATAATGGACAATGGCTGGATGAGGAACCGTATGGCGTGGTTCATCGTATCACTTCAGACGGGACTATTAAGGGAACGGCTTCTTTTTGCTTTGACTGGGCACTTGCTCAGTGTGGCAGCCTAAAAATTGATACGCACCGAGATAATCTTATTATGCAGCATTTATTACAAAAAAATGGTTTTACCAGATGCGGAATGATTTATCTCGAAGACGGAAGTGAGAGGATTGCTTATCAAAAGAAAGCCTTTTAAGCTCTTTAGGTGTACTGACACGTTCAAAGATAGACGTGTCAGTACATTGGCTTTTACTTACTGCTGGTTGTCCTAATCCCAAAGCCATTTTCATTTTGGATGCTGACAAAATGCTCTACAATCATTTCCTGAACAGCTTTTGGATACATGGGAAGCTGATACTCAAACCCGTTTGGGCTGACCTTATACATCCGACTTGCCTCCATCTACTTCTGCACTGAGGACAGCATTTGAATTTTCGGCAAGAAAATCCTCAATTTCATCGAGAAATCGCTGACCATACTTGAGAAACTTATTTTCTCCAACCCCGGAGACCATGAGCATTTCCGATTTATCTTTTGGACTCCTGACACACATATCAATCAAAGTCTTGTCATTAAAAATAATGTACGGGGGCACAGCCTCTTCCTTTGCAATCACTAACCGAAGCTGACGAAGCTTTTCAAATAGCTTGAATCCCATACTGGTGAGAGAATCCGTATTTCTTTTTCTCTGCTTTCTACGCGATGAAGAATCGTCTTTCTCTTCAAATTTTTTGATGATAACACGGGTGTCTGCATCACGGAGTTTGCTGATATCACCCATCTGAAGAACACTGTACGTTCCTTCTGTTTTAAGGATATATCCATCCGTCAGCATTTGGCCAAGCAGCAGACGAATTCCCTCCTCATTTCTATGGGCCAGCATCCCATAAGACTTATAGGTGGTGGTACCGGCCTCCTTTAATCTGGCTCGATTTGCACCGAGGAGAGTTCCGATTACAATACTTTGTCCATACCTGCCCTTTGTCTCCGCAATACAGTTGATTACCCACTTGGCATCATCTGTCATATCCACCTCCGTGTATCCACGGTGACAGTTTCCGCAATTATCACAAGGTGTATAGGTTTTCTCGCCAAAATATTCCAGTATATAATTTCTCAAACAGGAGGTTGTCCGGCAATAGCCCTCCATGATTTGGAGCCTGTAGGAATCTCTTTGTTTGATCAGCTCGATATCTCCGCTGTCCACATCCTCAAAATCCTTCTGATTCAAAAGAAATTTGTTGATCATCACATCTTGGGCAGAAAACAAAAGAATACACTGAGCGTTTTCACCGTCACGGCCTGCACGTCCAGCCTCTTGATAGTAGTTTTCCATACTTTGCGGCATATTGTAATGAATCACAAATCTTACATTGGACTTATCAATTCCCATGCCAAATGCGTTGGTTGCCACAATCACTTGTACCCGGTCATAGATAAAATCATCCTGGCTGAGTTTTCTTGATTTGTTATCCATTCCTGCATGATAGCGGGCCACAGGAACTCCCTGTTTGAAAAGCGTTTCATACAGTGTATCTACATTTTTTCTGGTGGCACAATAGATAATTCCGCTTTCCGTGGAATGTCTGGCAATATAATCCATCACAAAAAGGTCCTTATTCTTTGCAGAAGCATGCTCCACGGAATAATACAGGTTTTCCCTGTCAAATCCTGTTACAACAATTTGGGGACTTTCTAACTTTAAAATACATTCGATATCTGTTTTTACTTCCTCCGTGGCCGTTGCGGTAAAGGCGCTCACTATCGGACGTTCGGGCAAATGCTCTATGAATTCAACAATTTTTAGATAACTGGGTCTGAAATCTTGTCCCCATTGTGAGATACAGTGTGCTTCATCCACCGTAACCATCGAAATGGTTGTCTGGAGTGCAAAATACATAAATTCAGCACTCTCCAATCTCTCAGGCGCCACATAAATGATTTTATAGGTCCCTTTCAGTGCTAGCTCAAGCGCTTTCGATATCTGTGTTTCGGTCAGAGCTGAGTTGATAAAAGCAGCATGGATACCGGCTTCATTCAAGGATTTCACCTGGTCCTGCATCAGAGAAATGAGCGGTGATATTACCAGGGTAATTCCCGGAAGCAAGAGGGCGGGTACCTGATAACAGATGGATTTCCCTGCACCAGTCGGCATCACTGCCAAGGCATCGTGTCCAGATAGAATGGATTGGATAATATCTTCCTGCCCTTTCCGGAATGTATCATATCCGAAATATTTTTTTAATATTTCTACAGCATTCATATGTTGTCTGTTCTTCCCTTCCTGATATTTCTTTTACTGTGGCTTTTTTTGCATTTTATCACAAACTCAGGGCGCATACTATCATTTTTTGAAATCTTATGCATTTTAAAAATACTTGCATATTATGCATAAAAGATGTATAATTATGCAAGTGTTTTTTTATCTTGAGATTTCTCATAAAAAAACTTTACATCCAGGCAAAACAGGTATATGATTTGGGTTGTGCGATTGCAGGAAATGATGGATAAAAATAAAAAACAGGCAATCAACTTGTTATATAAATTGACTTTTATGAAAGGATGTGTAATAAATGATAAAAGTAGGAATTATAGGCTCTACCGGATATGCAGGCGGTGAACTGGTCAGAATCTTGTCTGCGCATAAAGAAGCAGAGGTGAAGTGGTATGGCTCCAGAAGCTATATAGATAAAAAATATGCACAGGTTTACCGCAACATGTTCCAAATTGTAGATGCGGTCTGCATGGATGATAATATGGAAGAACTGGCGGACCAGGTAGACGTGATTTTTACCGCAACGCCCCAGGGATTGTGTGCATCTCTTGTTAATGAGGAGATTTTATCAAAAGTAAAAATTATTGATTTGAGTGCGGATTTTCGTATTAAGGATGTGGCAGTGTATGAACAGTGGTATGGAATCGAACACAAAAGTCCTCAATTTATAGAAGAAGCGGTGTACGGTCTTTGTGAGATAAACCGGGAGGATGTGAAGAAGGCTCGTTTGGTTGCCAATCCCGGATGTTATACGACATGCTCCATTCTGACTGCGTATCCTCTTGCTAAGGAAGGCTTGATTGATATGAGTACCTTAATTATAGATGCCAAATCAGGAACCTCCGGTGCAGGAAGAGGGGCAAAGGTTCCGAACCTGTTCTGTGAGGTCAATGAGAATATGAAAGCATATGGTGTTGCCTCCCACAGACATACACCGGAAATAGAGGAGCAGTTGGGATATGCATGTGGCGAAAAGGTACTTCTGAATTTTACTCCTCATCTGGTGCCCATGAACCGAGGGATTTTAGCGACAGAATATGCAAAGCTGACAAGGGAAGTCAGCTATGAAGAAGTAAAAGCTGTCTATGATAAATATTATGCCCATGAAAAATTTGTCAGGGTATTGGAACAAGATGAATGCCCGGAGACCAAATGGGTGGAGGGCAGCAATTATGTGGATGTGAATTTTAAGATTGATACTCGTACTGGAAGAATTATCATGATGGGAGCCATCGATAATCTGGTGAAAGGCGCTGCGGGCCAGGCAGTACAGAATATGAATCTGATGTTTGGATTAGAGGAATCTGAGGGGTTGGAGCTTGTGCCGATGTTTCCTTAGGACCTGTAGAGAACTATTTTCGAGGAGGAATGTTATGGTACGGACAATGACTATTGAAGATTATGAGGGAGTGTACGCTCTTTGGATGACCATTAAGGGATTTGGAATCCGCAGTATTGATGATTCCAAGGTAGGAGTAGAGCGCTTTTTGAAAAGAAATCCAACGACCAGTGTTGTGGCAGTAGAGGATGGAAAAGTCGTCGGAAGTATTCTCTGCGGGCATGACGGACGTCGGGGATGCCTGTATCATGTATGTGTCCATGCTGATTACCGGAGACGCGGCATAGGAAAAGCGATGGTAGTACAGGCGATGGAAGCTTTGAAGGCAGAGGGAGTCAATAAAGTATCTTTGATTGCATTTACAAAAAATGATATTGGAAATGCATTTTGGAATACCATTGGATGGACAAAACGTCAGGATTTGAACTATTATGATTTTGTCCTGAATACGGAAAATATTACTGCATTTAATGAACAGTAAGTCAGGAGGATGAAAAAGTTATGGAAATCATAAAGGGCGGCGTAACAGCGGCAAAAGGGTTTCAGGCGGCAGCGGCAGCAGCAGGAATAAAATATGAGGGACGCACAGATATGGCAATGATTTACAGCGAAAAGCCTTGTAAGACAGCCGGAACATTTACTACAAACGTGGTCAAGGCTGCGCCGGTGAAATGGGACAGAGAACAAGTAGAAAATGGTGTGAAATCTCAGGCAGTCATTGTTAATTCAGGGATTGCCAATGCATGTACCGGGCCGGAGGGTGATCAAGTGTGCCGGGAAACGGCCGAGAAAGCCGGGGAAGTATTGGGAATCGATAAAGAGGGCGTTTTGATTGGCTCCACCGGAGTGATCGGGATGCAGATTCCTATGGAAAAATTAAAGGCAGGGATTCAAAAACTCGCAGATAACTTAGGCGCGGAAACCGTATATGGAACACAGGCTGCAAAGGCAATTATGACAACAGATACGGTGGAAAAAGAGGCTGCAGTCTGTATTGAGATTGGTGGAAAAAAGGTTACTATCGGCGGCATGGCAAAGGGTTCTGGTATGATTCACCCGAATATGTGCACCATGCTTGCATTTGTCACGACAGATGCGGTGATATCAAGAAAAGCATTGAGAAAGGCATTGCAGGCTGATGTACAGGATACGTACAATATGATTTCAGTTGACGGAGATACCTCCACGAATGATACATTATTGCTTCTTGCCAATGGAATGGCAGAAAATGAAAAAATACGCTATGGAACTCCAGAGTATGAGAAGTTTCTGGAAGCGTTGCATTATGTAAACGAGACTCTGGCAAAAAAAATGGCTGGGGACGGAGAAGGTGCTACAGCACTGTTCGAGGCAAAGATTGTAGGAGCAGGGACAAAGGAGCAGGCAAAGACGCTGGCAAAATCGATTGTTTGCTCGAATCTTACGAAGGCGGCAATCGCGGGACATGATGCAAACTGGGGAAGAATTCTCTGTGCAATGGGATATTCCGGAGCAGAATTTGACCCGGAAAAAGTAGATTTATATCTGGAGAGCCAGGCTGGAAAACTTCAGCTTGTGCAAAATGGATTTGCATTAGATTACAGTGAAGAAAAAGCTACAGAGATATTGTCTCAGCCGGAGGTGACGGCAATCGCGGATATCAAGGAAGGGACAGAAGAGGCGACTGCATGGGGATGTGATTTGACTCATGGATATATCGATATCAATGCAGATTATAGAAGTTAATAACTAATACGCGCGTCTTCGAATAAAAGAAATCCTAAAAAATGACTTGTGCAGATGATGCAGAAAAAAGCAATTTTATAGAAAAGAAAGAAGGAATAAAGAATGAATGACAATATGCAGCAATATCTCGATAAGGCACAGGTTTTGATAGAAGCCTTGCCTTATATCCAGCGGTTTAACCGGAAGATTATTGTAGTGAAATACGGCGGAAGTGCAATGATTGATGAAGAACTGAAAAAGCAGGTCATCCAGGATGTGACCCTTTTGAAATTGGTCGGGTTCAAACCAATTATCGTACACGGCGGCGGCAAGGAGATCAGCCGGTGGGTTGGAAAAGTGGGGATGGAGCCTAAGTTTATCAACGGTCTGCGTGTCACGGACGAGGATACGATGGAAGTGGCGGAGATGGTACTTGGAAAGGTTAACAAGGGCCTGGTGCAGCTTGTAGAAGAACTTGGAGTGCGTGCAATCGGCATTAGCGGAAAAGATGGTGCTCTTTTGAAGGTGGACAAAAAATATTCGGATGGCCAGGATATTGGTTATGTGGGAGATGTAAAAGAGGTCAATGCGGCAATCCTTTTCGACCTTCTGGAAAAAGACTTTCTGCCGATTGTCTGCCCGGTGGGAATGGATAGTGAATATCATACTTATAATATCAATGCAGACGATGCAGCCTGTGCCATTGCCCGTGCGGTAAAGGCGGAAAAACTGGCCTTCCTGACAGATATTGAAGGAGTGTATAAAGATCCGAACGATTCCAAGACTCTGATTTCAGAGCTTCGCGCAGAAGAGGCGAAAAAACTGCTCACATCAGGTTATATAGGCGGTGGGATGCTTCCAAAACTTCAAAACTGTATTGATGCCATTGAAAATGGGGTGTCCCGTGTACATATCCTGGACGGACGGATTCCGCACTGCCTGTTGTTGGAAATCTTTACGAACAAAGGAATCGGTACGGCAATTCTAAATGATAAAGAAAGCAGGTACTATTATGGTGAATGAAAAGATTCAAAAAGGAGAAGATTATCTTCTTCATATTTATAATCGTTTTCCAGTGGCACTCGACCATGGAGAGGGTGTGTATGTATATGATACGGAAGGAAAGCAGTATCTTGATTTTGCAGCCGGAATCGGTGTGACCGGATTGGGATACACAAACAAAGAATTGAATGATGCGTTAAAAGAGCAGCTTGATAAACTGTGTCATATTTCCAACCTATATTACCATGAGAATTGTGGGAAAGCAGCAAAGGCATTGGCAGAGGCCTCTGGTATGGACAAGGTATTTTTTACAAACAGCGGCGCTGAGGCAATCGAGGGGGCGCTGAAAGCAGCAAGGAAATATGCATGGACAAAGAAGTCAGGCAAATATGAACTGATTGCTATGGAGCATTCATTTCACGGGAGGACTGCTGGAGCAGTGTCTGTTACAGGACATTCGGAGTACAGGGAGCCTTTTGAGCCGTTGCTGCCAGGTGTCCATTTTGCAAAATATAATGATTTGGAAAGCGTAAAAGCATTAGTTAATGAAAAAACTTGTGGGATTATTCTGGAGCCTTTGCAGGGAGAAGGCGGAATTCACCCGGCAACTCAGGAATTTATGGAAGGCATCCGCAAAATCTGTGATGAGAATGACATCCTGATGATCTGCGATGAGGTTCAGTGTGGCATGGGTCGTACCGGAACCATGTTTGCATGGCAGGATTACGGTATCCGTCCGGATATCCTGACAATGGCAAAGGCGATTGGCAACGGCATCCCTGTAGGGGCGTTTGCTATGACAGAAAAGGTGGCTGAATTCTCATTAAAACCAGGCGATCATGGAACGACCTATGGAGGAAATCCCCTCGCCTGCATGGCAGTATGCAAAGTGTTGGAAATTTTCAAAAGGGAACACATTGTGGAGCATGTAAAGAAAATGGGAGTGTATCTGAGCCGCCGTTTGGATGAGCTGGCAGAAAAAATGGACTGTGTAATCGAACGGCGCGGCAAGGGATTAATGCAGGGGCTTGCCATCACAAAACCATTTGCCGAGGTGAACCAATGTGCATTGGAGGAAGGGCTTCTGGTAATATCAGCAGAGGGAAATGTTGTAAGGCTCCTTCCCCCGTTGATTATTGAAGAAAAGCATGTGGATGAAATGATTGAAAAACTGGAAAAAGCGTTGGCCTGAAAAGATATAGTAAAGAGCGAGTGTAATTTCGGGTTTTAGGGATAGGAATCTTCATAAGAATAAAAAGCCAATTATTTGTACATACTTCATTTTAAAAGAAAATACGGGAATTGCCCGCATTAAAAATCTGCTTCGCAGATGGCGGGTAAGTAGGTAATCACTTGCTGCGCAAGTGGTTACAAAGGATGGAGGTTATGGAAATGATTGGTTTTTTGATTGCACTGTTATCGGGGGCCTTGATGAGTGTGCAAGGAGTGTTTAATACACAAGTGACGAAGACGACCGGAATGTGGGTATCCAATGCATGGGTACAGCTCAGTGCATTTGCCGTGTGTGCGGTGATGTGGCTGGTGATGGGGAGAGATGAGATTTCTGCAATCACGAGGGTGGAACCAAAATATATGCTGCTTGGAGGGGCGATTGGTGCAGGAATTACCTGGACGGTGATAAAAAGCATAGAAGCATTGGGACCGGCAAAATCAGCGCTGCTCATTGTGGTTGCACAATTGACGGTGGCATATGTCATTGAACTTTTTGGAATGTTTGGTACAGAAAAGGCTTCCTGGGATTGGATAAAGGCAGGCGGTTTGGTACTGGCACTAGTTGGAATTGCAATTTTTCAATGGGAAAGATGATGCAGGAATTGCCTTTTAAACGATTGCTGTAAAAGATTTGTAAAAGATTTTTGATTTTTACTATTGTAATTTAGAAACGAATTCGTTACAATAAGATTGTATGTGTAAAGGGGTTTACACTGGTTTTCCCTGTGAGGATTAAGGATGACTGGCAGAAAATTACAGTTGGCAGCAGGAGTGTTGATATTCAGTATGGCGTTGGCTGCCTGTACGGGATGCAGGGCTAAGGATAAGGACAGTCTGGAAACATTGTATTTGGAAGACGGTTCGCATGACAAAGAGGAAGCCATGCAGGAGCATTCCGATGAGGAGATGACGTCAGACGGTGCAGAGGAAAACAAAAAGATAGGAGCTTCCGGAATTCAGGGGAGTGGAGACGCAGTACGAGAAGAGAAAAAACAGATTTTCGTGTATGTATGTGGTGCAGTGCGTTCACCGGGAGTCTATAGACTTGAGGAAGGCGCAAGACTTTATGAAGCCATTGCGTGTGCAGGCGGTGTTCGGGAGGATGCGGCGGAGGAAAGTGTCAATCAGGCTCAGGCGGTGGTAGACGGAGAGCGTCTTTATATTCCCACGGACGAAGAGGTTCGACAAGGACTGGATGCTTTTTTAACCTCCGGCATTTCTGTCGGAGATGGAAGCAGTGTAATCCAGGAGAATGGAAGCTTATCCGGTGGAAGCGGAGCGGGCACATCCAGAGATGGAAGCAGCATAAGTTCTGACGGAAAAGTGAATATCAATATTGCTTCTAGAGAAGAATTGAAGACTCTGAATGGAATCGGAGACACCAGGGCGGAAAGCATCCTTTCATACAGGGAGAAGAACGGTCCGTTTCAGACGATTGAAGATCTGATGAAGGTGGATGGGATTAAGGAAGGTGTCTTCAATAAGATGAAGGACAGTATTACAGTAAATTAAAGGAAGAGTAAGATGGCCGAGAAGAAAGTCTTAGTAGTGGATGATGAAAAATTAATCGTGAAAGGGATACGTTTCAGCCTGGAGCAGGACGGCATGAAGGTAGACTGTGCATATGACGGGGAAGAGGCGCTTAAACTTGCCCGCAAGTGTGAATACGATCTGGTACTTCTAGACGTGATGCTGCCGAAACTGGATGGATTTCAGGTTTGCCAGCAGATACGGGAATTTTCAGACATGCCGGTAGTGATGCTTACTGCGAAGAGTGAGGACATGGATAAGATACTGGGGCTGGAATATGGTGCGGACGACTACATTACCAAGCCGTTCAACATTTTGGAGGTCAAGGCACGTATCAAGGCAATCATGCGCAGGACCGCCCGCAAAGAGGAGGTTCCGCAGAGTACAATTCTGGTGAAGGGGAATATGAAGATTGACTGTGAGAGCAGAAGAGTCTTTATCGGAGAGAGAGAGATTAATCTGACGGCGAAAGAATTCGATGCGTTAGAACTGCTTGCCACGAACCCCAATAAAGTATATAGCAGGGAGAACCTGTTGAATATTGTCTGGGGAGCAGATTATCCCGGAGGTGCCAGAACAGTCGATGTACATATCAGAAGGCTACGGGAAAAGATTGAGATTAATCCAAGCGAACCGCAGTATGTGCATACGAAGTGGGGAGTTGGTTATTATTTCAAAGGTTAAAATTCATTTTCAATTCAGGGATAAAATCATAAGAAGCCTGCATTTCCGTATAATCTTGATTATCTTGTGTGCAGGGATGCTGCCAGGAATCGGCGCCTATATTGGAATTATTAAGGCATATGAATCCAGGGCAGTATCCCTACGCACTGCGGAGATACAGAATCAATGTACAATTCTGTGTGATGATTATGATCAATTCTTAAAAGAGAAAAAGGCAAAGTCTAAGAAAAAGT
>CANOBT010000107.1 GCA_947564305.1 uncultured Lachnospiraceae bacterium
TTACAATGGTCAAACAGCAGCAATAATTAACTCTCAAACTAATAAAATAGAATCGCCGCCTTCTATGGTAGTCACATTAAATGGATATAGTGACTTTATAAGACTACTATTAAATAAATTAAATTAATTTATCTATTTTTTAGTACTCTATTAAAGAATTGACAGATGTACTCAAAATTCTATTTGCCATAAATTTAGAACAATTTGATTTATAATTTATGTAAATTAACAATAGCTTCCCGAAGTTTATCCTACATTCTTTAATTCTCACTTTGCGACACGATGTCGCAAAGTGAATTTTATATCTTCAAAAAATAACTATTCATCTTTCCGCATAATCCGACTTAAATAATTCAATATTCTTTTCCGACGATTCAATATAGTTCTCCTGCTGCATTCAAAAATCCGTGCTGTTTCTGTTACTGTCGTATCTCTAAAATAAAGCATTTCAATCAATCTAAAATCTTCCGGTGACAGGCTTTTTAAACTCTCATTCAATCTTTCCATGCAGAGCTTTTGCAAAATTATTTCCTCAACGCTTTTTCCTACAGCAATAGATATTTCATGAGTCTCTTTCTTTTCCTCTAACTCATTCAAACTACATACCCCTTGCTTTTTATCACATTCCATCTGATACCGCTCTCTGCGTTTTGACTGATGCCATTCCAGGTAGATCTCCCGACTTACTTCCACAAGAGAACCATCCGCCACACGAAGCACATACCGCTCCCGTTCTTTTGGCTTTTTACCTCGCATTTCCATTTTCCTTTCCAGTTTCAAGATAATTCTCTCGTTTCTGTTCCGAATACAAGTCAATAGTAAGATTGCAAGTCCGATATTTTCTCCGGATTCTGCGGATTGCCCTGAAAAGAATCAACGAAACTGCCGGATCACTAATCCCTAATTCTTCCGCTATCTCTTTCTGCGTCTTTTCCTGAAGGAAATACTTTTTGACTATCTCCCTCTGCCTACCTGTTAAAGATTGCAATACTTCATCTACCATCTTCCGCTCATCCAAGTGCTCCAATATAGATTCTATCAATCCATCCTCCACAGCCCATTTATCAGATACCAGGTCACGGGAAACGTTCCATCTCCGTTCCTTTTCATCCTGGTTCCGTTTCAGGCGATCTTCTCCCTCCAACATAAGCCGGAGACCCCATTTCTCATTTTCAAAAAACTGCTCCGCTAAGCACACCACATTCTTACCAGACATATACACATATTCCTTGCATAAATATAACGGAAATACCGTAGAGTGCCTGCCTACCCTGTAAAGCACATAACCATTCCGGTATACGCAAATCTCTGTATCCTCGCCCAACTCTTCTTTTTCTATCAATCTGCCGGACTCACGAAGTTGTCTTGCTGTAGGTGTTTTTTCATCAAATCCAGGTATATCGACCTCTTTTTTTAATTCCTGCAATGTCAGCATCTATGACCGCCTTCCCGCCTATGTAGGCTACGGGCGGCCTCGAAGGTTTAGCATCACAGAATCACGACCCCAACATAAATGGCAGTAAAAATCAGCTTCCAATCCACCCGTTTTTTTTAACGGAAACCAGAAGTTCCTTTTACTGCCATTTCCAAAATTCTTAACAATTAGCTTTTTCGCCAAACAATCCTTTTCTTTATTTCCCCCTTTCGTCTCACCTGCAACATATTTCCTGTAACTGTCATCCTTCGATAAATATAGTTTAGCAATCCAGATATCCATTTACCTCCACAAATATGTGGAGATTTTGAAAATATCCACCATATTTGTGGAATCTTCATTTGCACTGCTGCAGTTCCTCTACTAATGTCCCCATTGTCCTTAATACTACTGTCTGCTCTCGCTGTTTCAAATGCTGAATACGGAAGAACATCTCACGGCACTGTACATCTTTCTCTGACATAAAACCAGTTACTCCAAGCAGCTCGTTTGCGTCCATGCCAAATATTTTCAACAGCTTTATAAACGTCTCAATGGACATTGCCGATTGCCCTCCTTCAATACGGCTGACAGTATTTATACTGATCTCCGCTTTCTCCGCAACCATCTCCTGTGACATCTTCATTTCCTGTCTCCGGTCACGAATACGGTTCCCTAATTCTATTAAATTCTGTGATATTGCACGTTTCTCCAATATAACTTCCTTCCTGGTACATACGTCCCTCCCGTTACTTTGCGACATCGTGTCGTAAAGTTCCCTCCGGCACTTCACGTTCGTATGCCAAAAACACCAGTAAAACAAAAAAACAGCCGTTCTTAGCTGTCTTTATAAATTACATTATTCTCATTTCTGATTTTGCTACTGCACTTATTATCCTGAATCAACTTCTAAATCCTGTTTACCTTGCCGCTTTTCTTTGCATCAAATATTTTATCCCCGCAAACAATCCCTTCACCAAATATACGATTGCCCCGCCAAGCCGCCATAGAATCACTCCCATTCCAATCACACTGCCAATCAGCAGATTAACAGCAAGCACCCCCATGGCTCCTCCAAGATCATATCCCTTCGGAATCATCCATAAAAACATCCTGTGTATGCCGAATGGGATTCCCATAAAGAACCACAGCTTCAAGTAATCACACGCTCCGTTTTCCATGCAAAGCGGCTTAAACAGTATTGCCAAAGCCATGACTGATACCACTGGAAATACTACGCATTTTACAAATTTTCCTGTCTCCATAATTTCCTCCTTTTCTACGCTCTGTCTTTATCCTGAATCCAACAAAATTGTCTTTTAAAAAGCCACATCAATAACGCCCTCTATCCTCCCCATACAGATCATGGTTCACTTCTGACGCATAATAATTTTTCATCGTCAATGTGGCATTATACAGAGCTGTCAGCAGATAAGACTTGATATTGACCACTTTATTTGTATTTGACTTCAGGCAGGTTAAAACATACTCTATATGCATCTGATTCAACTTCATGAATCGGTTCTTAACAACCGCAATTGGCTTTTCTACTCCCGCAATCCGTATTGTGCTGTAATCCGGCATCATCATGACCTCCACGATCAATTCCACCAATTCGTCCACTTCCTCTGTTCTGTAATGGCATGAATCCTGAAAGCACTTGTAAGAAATTCGTTCCCTGATAACATCCCTGTATGCTTCCATTTCCTCAATCGCATCCGGAACTGCCGCAGGGATAGGTTGAGTGGATTGGATAGGAGCAGGATAGATTGATAGAGATATATCTGATTCCGTCTCGTTTAGATCTGTCTTACTATATTCTGTTTCACTACTCTCAGTATTACTAAAATCAGTATTATTAATATTAGTATTATTAGAGTATGATTTTGGAACTTCTTGAAGTCTATTTTCCATACTTCCAGAAGTTTGATTTTCATACTCCTTGAAGTATGATTTTGGGACTTCTTGAAGTTCGCTTTTCATACTTCTTGAAGTATGATTTTCATACTTCTGCGTATTTTCAGCGTTTTCCGGCACTTTTTCCTCGTTTTCGGGATCTGCGGACTCTCTTATGATAAAATTCTTAACGTAAATTACATTTGGTTTTCCTAATCCCAGGCGCTTTTTCTCTATCAGCCCGATCCCTTTTTCCGCATCAAGCTCCGCCAGATTCTTAATTGCTTTCTGTCTGCTGCAGTTTAAAAACTCCATGACATCCTCTACCGTAAAAATGATATATACCCTGTCTTGTTCATCAAGCCATCTGTTTTTAATGCTAAGGCTCATACGGTCTAATAATAGACCGTACAGCACCTTCGCTTCGCAGGAAAGGGATTTAAAGCAGTCAGAAGTAAACAGCACCTTTGGAATCCGATAAAATGTATACTGATCCGCTTCCATTCCCCGGTAATAATCAAACTGTATCTCCTGCATCTGTTCTTCCTCCCTCTTTCTGCTTCCATTCCTCCAGAAGTGTATAAATGACATCCTCTATCTGTTCCTTCGAGTATTCCGTTGGAAAATAGTTTCGGATTTTCTTCGCAGAAATCGTCACGTTTACATTCTCTTTTTCTTTTCTGACCAGGACAGCGTATACCTGTCCTTCATTTAGTTCCGCTGCCTCACTCAATGCCCTGATCTGCTCAGCCTGCGCTTTTGACGGAAATATACTGCTATTCTCAATAGCCGCCACAATCCATGCCTGTTCTTCTGTTTTCAGATACGACAGCCTTTCCCCCACGATTATCGGTATTTTATTTTCATCTACATAATCCAATAATTCCTGCACCAATTCCGAAAGCCGTATATACCGCTGAACCGTCCTTCCGCTGTCTCCGGCGGCTTCCCCGATGGCATCCACCGTATGCTTGTCCCCCTTACTTCCCTGGTGCTTCATTGCGTCATATTTCATCCGGTACGCTTTTGCCTTTTCACTTGGCAGAATATCCTCTCTTTGGATATTCGTATCCACCATGATTATTGTCGATTCATCATCATTCAGGTTTCGGATGATGACAGGCATTTCCTCCAGTCCGGCCAGTTCACTTGCCCGCCATCTTCTATGTCCCGCAATCACTTCATATCCGCTTTCAGGATGCGGCCGGACAATTCCCGGCACCAACACACCAAACTTCTTTACACTTTCCACTGTTTCCTGCATTTTTTCATCATCCATCACCCGAAATGGATGGTCTCTGAAAGTATGTAGCTGACTAAGCGGAACGAACGTCACCTTTTCCCCTGAACCGGATTCTTCTGCACCAAACAGATCCTCAAAAGATGTCAGCTTTACTTTCTGCGCACTCTTACCTTTCATCCTCAAGCACCTCCTGTGTCAGTGAAAAATATCCGCCTGCTACAATCCCCTTCGGATCATGGAGATAAATGCTTTTCCCCTCTGCCGTAGTCTCCGCCGCTCTTACAGATAAAGGAATGCAGTTTTCAAAAATGTGTACCTTATCTCCATATACTTCCCGTATTTGCATGGATATATCTCTTGCAAAATTGGTTCTGCGGTCTACCTTTGTCAACAAAATTCCCATAATATCAAGCTTCGGATTCAGCTTTCTACGCACCCTTCCGATTGTCTTTATCAACTGCTGCAAGCCTTTGACCGGAAGATATGCCGCCTCGACCGGGATTAATACGCTGTCAGCCGCTACAAGGGCATTGATTGTGATCATTCCCAAGGAAGGCATACAATCTATCAATATAAAGTCATACTGCCCTTCTAATTCATTCAAATACTGCCGAAGCACCATTTCCCGGCTCATCACATTTACCAGAGCTGTTTCTAATCCTGCCAACTCAATATTTGCCGGAATAAAATCAATCCCCTCTGTATGATGAATGATTCCTTCTCCTGGTTCTATCTCCTCGTCATTGATGATCTTTTCCATGATATTTACGAGAGTGACATCCAGTTCATCCGGCTCCTGTACTCCTAAGCTCACAGCCATACTCCCCTGAGCATCCGCTTCCACCAGAAGCACCTTTTTTCCTTCCCTTGCAAGTCCGATTCCTAAGTTTACACATGTCGTTGTTTTTCCGACTCCACCTTTTTGATTTGCGATTGCAATGACTCTGCACATATATACTTTCCTCCTAATCTACTTTTCCGCTTTCTCCACTTCCGCATATACACGGAAATATTTGTTTGTTCCCTTATTTGCAAATGGCTTCGACATCCCCTGCAGACAGATTTCCTCATGCTGCTCCAGAAGTCTCTCAAACCATCGAATATCCCTGATTGTTCCCTGTAGCCTGATCTTTAACATACATATCCTCCCAATCAATATAATTGCATTCATCCGGATAACGTATTTTCACTGCCTCCCAGAAATACCGTGCGTAACCGCAGCAGAATAATTCCTCCACTGTATAGCACTGGCACTCCTTCAACTGTTCTTCCGCATCCGTAATATCAAAGACGCTGGGTGTTCCATTGCAGTAGAGGTTAAACGCCATCCGTACAATTCTCATGCTTCCACTGGTCTGCCATCCTTCCTGCAGACACTTCGATTTCACATATCCCGTCTTAAAATCATAAATCCGATCCACGTTTTCTCTGGTATCGCTGTCAATCCCAAGGCAATATACCAACGCTTTGTGGTATGCATCATGGTATCTGCATTTCTGTAGGTACTCCATATAGAACTCTCTATGCTTCTGATTTTTGAAAGTAATTGTGCAGGTATTTTCTTTTACTGCTCCTGTCGCTGTGTTTGTTCCCATAGCTTATCCTCCATGTAATTAATTGGGAGCTACACTCCCAAACCCTTGTGGATTCGTGCTGCCGGTTACCCGGAAACCGGCTAACTGGCAACCCGAATTTACTTCCTTATGCTACAGAGGCGTATCATCGACATTCCCTCCTTGAACGTCCAAACTATATATAAGACAATTCAGCTTCTGCTACTGCCTGTTCCTCCTATTTTCCGGGCAAAAAAATAGGACTGCATCGGCTAGTTCAAATCACACATTTGATGATCAAGCATAAAGCCAATTCAGTCCTATATATAGTATTTTTTCATAAGGAATCAGCATTTCCAAAACGAACCGCCTCGTGTTACGTTATTGCAAACAACTACTTCCTCTCAGATTTTTAAATAAAACAGGCCCGTCCTATCGATAAATCTGTTTGCCTATCGGCTTTTTTTCGTAGGACTAAATCAGCGGAAACCCTTTAATTTACTGGGTTCTTGCTAACTTGGCAATATCATAACACACTTCCCGCTGTCAACAACACCTATCAAAGTCCCTCTCCCCCTCAGGGAATACGGCGCCTGCTGCACAGGATTGATACAGGAAACCCTCTTTCCGTTCGTCACTTGAAAAAACAGCCTCTTTGGTTTCTCTATAAAATCTATCTCTGGAAATTCTGCTAATTGGGGAATTAAAGACTCCCGTATCACAATCACCGCATATTCATTCGCCATCTCTGTTACAGATGTGGCAATGGAACGGATTGGTTCCAATGAACCGGAATATTTTATGATCAAATCCCACTCCCGTTCAATGGGATTATATCCCACATCTAATTCTAACGACTTCATACGTTCTGTCTCCGTAGCATCCAACGCAAGATTCAACAAATTATCCGCTTTTTGACTGTTCATAAATTCTCCGTGATAACTTCTATCTAAAATGTCCGGACTAGCCGGACATTTCTCTTTTTACTTACAATATGTTCTCTTCTTTCATTTTGCCAGACTAACAAATTAAGAAATCACCTATTCATCTTTTGAACCACTTCCTCCGGCTTTACAGACAATTCTACCCATGATGGAGAAAATCCGCTTTTAATTGCATTTTTTGCCGAACGTATATTTGACCATGCGCAACAATAAAAAGGAACTTTTCCCCTTTCCAGTATTTTCACAGCCAGATTGCTTGTCAATGCCGAAGCAATTCCCTGTCTGCGATATTCACTTAATACATCAACACCTATCTGCCACATACTCTCACAATCAGCAGAACAAGCAGCCAGTCCGATCATTTTCTCTCCGTCATAAGCGCCAATGCCTAATATATCCAGTTCTTTTCTGTCCGCACACAGCGCGTTACTCCACTCCGGCAAATACAAACTTGCAAAATCTTCTTGTTTCAATACCTTACATTCATACCGGCAGGATAATCTTTTCATTCTATCCACATCCGGCAAAAAATACTCCGCCATAAAACATACTTTTTGTCCATGCTTTTGCATTCTGCTGTCAAGCCAATGCATATTAGGTGTCTCAAAGCAATGATAATGTTCAAATTTTCCAATATATTCTTCAACAATATCTTTGTATTCCTCATTAACAGACGCTACAATATTGTTTCCATACGACGCAAGATTACAGGCAATTGGTTCCTTGTAATATTTTCTTGCTGTCGGCCCGATTTTCAATTTTGCGATTACATTCTCACTTTTAAAAAAGTCCTCTTCCTGACAATTGAAATCGGCTGCTGACTGCCTCATTGCAATCTGCAGAATATCCTTATTTGTAAACAAAGTTCTTACCTCCAAAAATTCAAGTTTAACAATGAAGCCTCCGGTTCAACGGGAATCTCTTCTATGCAAAGCAGCCACAATGCTGTCAATCCCTAGTAGAAGCAGATAGACAGCTACAATATATCCCATAAAACGCATAGTCATAAAAGTAAGCACAGGGTTGAAAAACATCATAATGCCAAGAATTACCCCGACAATATTCACAATTAATGTAAAAGTATAGAAGAACTTCATTCCTGCCATACGGTATATGTATATATGCGAAAGCTTCGAAATACAATGAGCGATAAACCAAATAGGGAACAACAGGGACAAAATCCATTTTCCGGCATTAGGATGAACCAACAGCATGAAGCCGCACATCACACTGATTATGCCGGAAATCAGGGAAAGCAAAGGCCCAACCCCTGTATATTTTTCCATTCTGATATAGGTTAAAATATCATCGATTCCTGTTATCACTGCAATCAGGCCATAAATTACCACAATACTCGTCAACAGGCTGCCCGGACGTAAAAATGTGAAAACACTCAGCAAAATCAACAGTACACCCACCGCCAGTTCCATCCAGACAAATCCGGAATATTTTTTCATTCCTGTGCACCATCCTTTCCCTTCTGCACTTCTAACAATTTCGCTTCACTAATATCCTCTTTTCCACCTAGAATCCCCATAAACTCTTCCCCGGTTATGGTCTCCTTTTCATAGAGGAACTCCGCCAGTTCGTCCAGCTTGCCACGGTTATCATTCAAAAGATTCCTTGCCTTTTCATGCTGCGACTTGACTAGCTCAACAACCTTCTTGTCGATTTCCTTCTGGGTATCTGCAGAGCAGGCAAGCGAGGTATCTCCGCCCAAATACTGATTCGTCACCGTCTCCATTGCAACCATATCAAATTCTTCACTCATGCCATAGCGGGTAATCATAGCGCGGGCAAGCTTGGTTGCCTGCTCGATATCATTAGAAGCCCCTGTCGTAATTTCTCCAAATACGATTTCCTCCGCTGCTCGTCCTCCGGTAAATGTTGCAATCTTATTCTCAATTTCCTGCTGGGTCATCAAGACTTTATCTCCCTGTTCTACCTGCATCGTATATCCAAGCGCGCCGGATGTCCTTGGAATGATGGTAATCTTCTGAACCGGTGCAGAATGGCTCTGCATGGCAGCTACAAGAGCATGGCCGATTTCGTGATAGGCCACGACTTTCTTCTCGCTGTCAGATAAAATCGCATTCTTCTTCTGGTATCCGGCAATCACAACCTCAATACTTTCTTCCAAATCCGCCTGAGTTACCACCGTACGGCCGCTTCGGACGGCCCTCAATGCAGCTTCATTGACAATATTGGCCAACTCCGCTCCGGATGTACCGGAGGCCATACGTGCAATCGTGTGGAAATCCACATCATCGGCCAGCCTGGTTTTCTTCGCATGCACCTTCAAGATAGCTTCACGGCCTGCCAGATCAGGCAGTTCCACAGGAACCCGTCTGTCAAACCGTCCTGGTCTTGTAAGTGCAGGATCAAGAGATTCCGGACGGTTTGTCGCCGCCAAAATGATAACACCATTGTTCCCTTCAAAACCGTCCATCTCGGTCAGAAGCTGATTCAAGGTCTGCTCACGCTCATCATTTCCGCCAACCTGCCCATCCCTTTTCTTTCCAATCGCATCAATTTCATCAATAAAGACAATACAAGGTGCTTTTTCCTTGGCCTGTTTAAATAAATCCCGCACTTTAGAGGCGCCCATACCTACAAACATCTCTACAAATTCAGAGCCGGACATAGAGAAAAACGGCACGTTCGCTTCCCCTGCCACTGCTTTCGCCAGCATGGTCTTGCCTGTACCTGGAGGTCCTACCAGCAAAAGCCCTTTAGGCATGGAGGCGCCTACCTCCGTATATTTCTGAGGATTATGCAAGTAATCCACAATCTCCGTCAGACTTTCCTTAGCCTCATCCTCTCCGGCCACATCATCAAAATGAATTCCTTCGGTAGACTGAACATAAACTTTCGCATTACTCTTACCAAACATCATCGCATTCGGCCCACCTGCCCGCTCTGTCAGTTTCCGCCCCAGGTACTGTCCAAGAATAATAAATATCAACATTGGCAGTATAGCCGACAGAAAAATACTAAGCAGCGGCGATGCGGGCTTTTCAATGTCTTTTGCAAATACAGCGCCCGAATCATAGAGACGCTGAGTCAGGCCGGGGTCCTCCATGATTCCGGTTGTATAAACTTTCGTGTCATCCTTGTCTGTAAAAATGATTTCGGAACTGTCCATCTGTACCCTGCCAATGTTATTTTCCTCTGTCATTTTCATAAAGGTGCCATAATCTACCTCCACGATTCGTCCCTCCATGAGAAGCGGGGACACCACCATATTGAACAGAAAAACAATCAGCAGTACGATTCCGTAGTAATAAATCAGTGGCTTTTTTGGTGATTTCACTTCTTTCATAAACTATTTCCTTTCTTTGTATAACAGCTAAATACAAAAAATGTATTCTCCAGGTAAACATTACCATTAGTATAAACCTGCGTTTCCTGTATTTCAATAGACAATCTTTCCCCGATGTCCAATAACAAAATAAAAACGACGCTATCCCTGTCAAAACAGAACAAAGCGCCGTTTTACGTTTCCATAAACCTGACATTCTAAAAAAAGTACCGAAAGATTTTGGAGACTATCTAATTCTCTCCCTTATAAGGAGCCAGCGTATAAGGCAGGAAATATCCCTGTTCATGATGACAGGAAGGGCATGACCCGGGTGCCTGCTTTCCTTCAAAAATATATCCGCAGTTTGTGCAGATCCATTTTCCAGTATTTCCGTCATAAAAATATGCATCCTTTTCCAACATCCCCGCCACTTCTGCAAACCGAAGCTGATGGGAGCGTTCTACTTCCGCAATCAATGAAAATGCGGAAGCAGCTTCCAGGAAGCCTTCCTCCTTGGCAACTCTGGAAAACTCCTGATAAACATCCTCTGCCTCTTCTCTTTCATTATGCTCTGCAGCACGAATCAATTCGGCCAAGCTCTCCTGCTGATCCACAGGATATCCTCCGTCAATAAAAATGGTCTCGCCTGACAGACTCTTTAACAATTCATAATATCGCTCTGCATGCGCACGCTCCTGATCCGCTGTATATTCAAAAATATCTGCAATCGAGTACATTTTCATCTTTCTTGCTTTTTCCGCTCCAAATGTATACCTGTTCCTTGCCTGGCTCTCCCCGGCGAATGCCCGCATCAGATTTTCTTTTGTCTTGCTTTCTGCAAAATTAACAGCCATAGTACAGACTCCTTTCCTTTTTCTGGATATTTCATAAATAGTCTGTCCCATGGCTGGAAAAATATACTTCTATTGTAAAACTTATCCGTATTTCTTAATTAAACCCAATCAACCGCCTTGCAACACTATATGCCATAGACGATACCTTTCTCCCGGATCTTCCCGGCAGGTTCATCGTCTGTCCCAGGATACCATACCGAATTTTTAAAAAGGTCTTATAATCCCTCTGCCGCAGATACACCCAAAGTTCCTTTTTCTTCTGCAGATTCTCCGCATTCTTGGAGCGGATACAGAGAATAGAAGATACCGTCATCATGATTGCCAGATAATTAATCATATATTTTCTCAGCTTTTTCTCCGTAATCAGCTTCAAATCATACATCGATATCATGCTTTTCGTCACATAAATCTGCTGGTCAACCCGGCTGATCATAATCTTCTCATTGACCGACTGGTCTTCCCTTCCAATAAAATAGCGATAAAAATCCACATCCATATAATAGAGCTTTCTTACATGCGGCAACGGATAATACACATAAATATTGTCAACATAGAATGTATGCTTGGGCAGCTCTAGCTGACATAATTTGAGCATCTCTGTACGGTACATGACAGAATGCATCAAGATATACTGGTCTAAATGAAAGCTTCCGATATCATCCCACCTGAAAATCTCATTCTGCGGCAGAACATTGCGGTAATGGATTACTTTTTTATGCTCCATCCCGGTCTTTTCATACACATAATTAGATACCAGCATATCCACATCTGTTCCCTCGGCAGCAAATCCCTTGACTACTTCCAAAATTTTCATCAGGGAATCTTCGTCAACCCAGTCATCACTGTCCACTACTTTAAAATATTGGCCTGTGGCCTGAGACAGTCCTACATTCACTGCGTCCCCATGGCCTCCGTTCTCTTTGTTAAGCACTTTTACGATAGACGGATATTTCTGCGCATACTCCATTCCAATCTCCCGCGTTCTGTCCGTAGATCCATCATTGACAATCAAAATCTCTACATCCTCACCCGCCGGCAAAATGGATTGAACTGCCTTTTCCATATAGCTCTCCGAATTATAACATGGAATTGCGAAAGTTATATATTTCATCATCAACCTCTCCTATTTCACGCTTTTTTCCAACATTACGCATTATACCCTATTCTATCTTATTTGAAAAGGGTTAATCCGCTTTCGCCCGCCTCTTTCCGGTCATTTCCTCCACCACAAGCTTCATAGCGGTTGTCCCTTGCATCGCTTTTGTATCAAATTCAAAATGTTCCTCATGATAATAGTCCGTCAAAATCGTCAATGCATCCATCTTCTCTTCATCCGATACGATTTCCAATTTTCCCCTTCCGATGACACTCTCATAGTTCATGGTACAGTATCCCTTCTCCCTGTCGGACAGCAACCCGTGGGAGCAGTCCATCTCGAAGGAGGCGCGAGCATCCCTCTCAATCAGCTCATATTTTTTTCCCTGTACGGCCCCATGAAAATAGAGAGTCACCTGTTGATTCTCGACTTTCAGGCCAAAATTCAGAGGAAGAATATATGGATATCCCTCCTCATCATTGAGTGCAAGTCTGCATACATCACATTTTTTCATAATCTCAATCATTTCATCAAAATTTTTCACTTCACGGTCAGTTCTTCTCATTCAACTTCCTTCTTTCTCATATTGTAGTATAGACAATATTTCAACATAATTTACGGTATCATGACTCCATCCTTCTGTCAATATTTGTAAAAAAACTGAACAACTATTTTTATCTTAACTACCTTCCAGAAGAAAGCTGACTTTTCACATCCTTCCCACAAAATCAAACTTTTTACCTCTCCACAAAAAAATCTTTGGAAAGTTGTAAATTGGGTGTTGACGTCTAAGAATATTTATGATAGAATACATACGTTTCAAGCCAAAAGGAAATGCTATAATCGTAGATGGAGAGGTATCGAAGTGGTCATAACGAGGCGGTCTTGAAAACCGTTTGTCCGCAAGGGCGCGTGGGTTCGAATCCCACCCTCTCCGCTGAACTGCTGTATGTGATTCATACAGCAGTTTTTATTTTCTCATCAGTCAAAAACCCCGCAGCAAGCTGACTGGACATCAAATTTCCAACGCAGCAAGCTGCGGGGTATTTGACCCTCGCGGCAGTCGCCAAGTGTACATGCCCGCATGTGCACTTGGCTCGTTGCTTCGCGGGAATTAATGAACTGCCGCAACCACTGGAAATCACTCATATAACAGCATACAATATGCGGACAAAGTCTGATTATTGGAGGACATCCCGTGCATTACAAGGTAAAAAGTGGTATGATTTACCATGATAAATACCGGCATCGAAAAGAGAAATTTTGATTTCGAGCTTTTGATAGCAATAACTGTAGGTGAAGTTAAACATGATTAAAGTGGCGATTGTGGATAATGGTACAGAGGCAGCGGAGAATACAAGGATCATTGTAGAAAAGAGGGCAGAACGGCTTTTAAAAAATGTAGAAATAGAAGTAGAAGTATTTACAAACTCAGAATTGGCATCCTATGAATTGCATGAGGGAAAATATTTTGATGTATTTCTCCTTGAGACAAAGATGCCGCTACTGAATGGAGTGGACCTTGCAAGATATATTAGAAGTACGCAAAAAGAAGGATATATTATATTTTTGACTACCCACCCGGAATTCGCGGTAGAAAGCTATGATAAAAGCATCCACGCATATCAGTATATCTTAAAAAAAGAAATGAATACAAAACTGCCTGAAATATTGGATGATATTTTTAAGCAATGCATTCGGGAGGAGGATCAATATTATTACATTTCTAACCAATACCGCACGGAGAGAATTCGTTTCCATGATATTATCCACGTAAAAAAAGAAGGAAAAAATTGTATCCTCGTAACGAAGGATGGCCCCCATATGGATAGGACTACTATTTTAAAAATAAAAGAGACTTTAAATTTACCGATTTTCATTTCAATAGAACGGGGCAGCATAGTAAATATGGAGCATATTGAGAAAATCTGTAAAAAAGAGGTACATATGGACAATGGGGATGTGCTTGAAATCAGCAGAGCAAACGTACCAAAAGTAAAAGCTAACGTACTCCGATACTGGGGTGTCTGCACCTGAATTGCATCAGCTGGCCGAAGCCAGCTGATCTAATGATTGAAAAGTATACCCCATCTCTTCCCATTTTGTCAGAAGTTCATCCAGGATATCTGCATTGGTTTTTGATGTACTGTGGAGTAAAACAATCGCACCGGGATGAATCCGTCCCAGAAGCTTGTCGAATGCCTCCTCCTTTGTTGGCTGGTCATTTTCATACCAGTCCACATAGGCCAGGCTCCAGAAAAATGTTCGATAGCCCAATTCTTTTGCCATCTGCAGGTTGCTCTCGCTGTATTTCCCCTGGGGAGGACGATAGAACTTCTTCATCTCCTCTCCCGTCACTTCTTTATAGGCGGTTTCCACATCCTTCAACTCTTTCTCAAAAGATTCCTTTGCGGCAATCTGTGACATGTCTGGATGATGATATGTATGGTTTCCGACGGTATGCCCTTCACTTAGCATCCTCTTTATCAAATCTTCATTGGATGTAATATAAGTTCCTACCACAAAAAATGTTGCAGGAACGTTGTGCTTTTTTAAGGCATCCAATATTGCAGGAGTATTTCCATTTTCAAATCCGGCATCAAATGTCAGATAAAGTACTTTTTCCTCGGTGATATTTGCATAGTATGCGTCATATTTTTTCAATTCCTCAGCCGTCGCGTTGGCAACCGGTGGTTTGCCTTCTTCCTGAAAACTTAAGCCCCAGTTTCCTTCCGAAAATTCCACGACAGAATCCATAGAAGCGGTCTCCTGTGAAATCTGTTCCTGATACCGTTCCTGGAGCTGGGCCGCAAAATGTCCCAGAAAAAAAGCCCCCAAGAAAAGAAGAGTCAGCTTTCCGATATGCAAAAGAATCGCCTTATTATTTTTTATTTTACTCAATATTTGGGGATTGTTAAAATCCATAGAGTATCACCTGTATCTGTTCTCTTTATATTCTATTCCCCTTAAAAAAGAATATTCCAGATACAAAAAAAGAGCTCAAAATGAAATCCCCCGCAGTGTTCTCTGCAGGGGATTCCTTTATTTCATGCGCTCCGCCATGGTATAAAATTGATAATAAGTTCCTTTTTGGGCCATCAAAGTCTCGTGATTGCCCTCCTCTGTGATTCCCTGGTCCGTAAGGACAAGAATTCTGTCTGAGTTCTTGATGCTGGAAAGCCTGTGCGCAATGGTGATCGTGGTTCTTCCCTCTGATAATTGATTCAGGGAACGGGCAACCGCAAATTCGCTTTCATTGTCCAACGCCGAAGTTGCCTCATCCAGAATCATAACAGGCGGATTTTTTAAGAAGACTCTGGCAATACTGATACGCTGCTTCTGGCCTCCGGACAATTTCACACCCCGCTCTCCTACATAGGTATCATATCCATCTTTTAATTCACGGATAAATTCATCTGCACCGGCCTTTTTTGCCGCTTCCACGGCTTCTTCTTTAGAAGCCTCCGGATTTCCATATAAAATATTTTCCAGTACGGTTCCAGAAAACAGATACACATCCTGCTGTACGATTCCGATATTTTTCCGAAGACTTTTTAGCGTAAAGGACTTGATATCCTCCCCATCAATCCGTATTACACCATCGCTGATATCGTAAAATCTGGGTATCAGGTTACACAGCGTGGTCTTTCCACCCCCGGAAGGGCCTACGATTGCCAACTTTTCCCCTGCACGCACCGCCAGGTTTAAATGACGAAATACCGTATTGTGGTCATCTGGATATTCAAAAGAAACATCCTCAAAAGAAATGTCTCCCTTTGGCACACCCATTTCCTTAGCGCCCGGCTCATCAAAAATTTCCACATCTGCATCCATAATCTGAAGAAAACGTTCAATTCCTGTAAGTCCTCTCTGAAACTGCTCGGCAAATTCTATAATTCTGCGGATGGTCGCAATCAGCGTCGTAACATACATCACATAAGCTACCAAGTCCCCGGCCGTGATATACCCTTTCACAAGGAAAATACCTCCCATCAGGATTACGACCAGATTCATCAGCCCGTCAAAAGCGCGGGTTGCTGTCTGGAATGCAGCCATATATTTGTAGGTTTCCTTTTTGATATCGTAGAATTTTGCATTGCCCTTTTCAAATTTATCAATCTCCATCCCTTCGTTGGTGAAGGCTTTTACCACCTTCTGTCCCAACAGGCTATCCTCGATAGCAGCATTGAGCTCTCCTATCTGAACACGCTGTTTCGCAAACGCTCTACGGCTTCTCCGATTCAATTTAATACAGACATAAGCCATAACAGGTACGATGATAAACACCATCAGGGTAAGAGGAAGATTGACAGAGGCCAGTATCAAAAACGAAATAACAGCCTTGACTGCCGCAATAAAAAATTCTTCTGGACAATGGTGGGAAAACTCCGTAACATCAAACAGGTCATTGGTAATCCTTCCCATAATCTGTCCGACCTTCGTATTATTGTAATATGTATTGGACAGCTTTTGCAGGTGCGCATAGGCGTCCCTTCTCATATCTGTCTCAATGGCCGCACCCATAACATGCCCCATATTTGCCATATAATAGTTTGCCATACAGTCAATAATACGAAGCACAAGGTATAAAAGCGCCAGTTTTCCTACAATCTCAACTGTCAAAAGTGCCACGTCTTCCATGCCCGTATTCGTGATAAAGCGGATGATCATAGGAAGCACCAGCTCACAAAGCGTCGTAAGAGAAGCACAGAATAAGTCTGTCACAAGGACTCCCTTATGATTTTTGTAATAAGGAAGGAACCGCTTCATCAATTCCTTTGTCGTATATTCTCTATTATTATCTGACATAATTCCTCCAACTGAAACTCCTCACTGTTAAAAAAACAGTGGAACTATCTATTTTAATTCTGCTCTTTTGCCCGCGGCGGAGTTTTCGGTTTCAACAGCGCAGTATGTGACTTGTCAATTTTATTACGAATCTGCAGCATCTGATAATCTAATACATCAATCGCATCCGCACAAACTTTTAGCTGCCTCCCGATTTCTTCCGTATTTTCTACGTCCTTTTTGTATCTCAACTTATGCTCCAGGCTGGCCCAGAAATCCATGGCAATCGTACGAAATTGCATTTCCACCTTTACATATTTTTTCTCTCTGGACAGAAAAATCGGTACATCCAATATCAGATGCAGGCTGCGGTATCCATTGGGCTTTGGATTCTTGATATAATCCTTTTTCTGCACAAGGATAATGTCATCCGGCCTGACGACAAGCTCCGCCAAACGGTAAATATCATCTGGAAAAGAACAGATTACGCGAACTCCTGCAACATCCATCAAATTCTTCTCTATACTTTCCACCGTGATAGGAAATCCTTTGCGCTCCAGCTTTTCATAGATGCTTTCCGCTGATTTCAGCCTGCTTTTAATGGCTTCAAACGGATTCCGGTTATATTCCTGCGAAAATTCGGCATACAGTACTTTCAGCTTTGCCTCCACTACCATGATGGCACTGCTGTACTGCATCATCAAATGATTAAAGCGCTCGGCGCTCCTTAACTTTTCTGTCTGTATCTGAATGATACGTCCCTGCTCCTCCAGTACCTTCGTCTGGCTTTCTACTTTCTGCTCTAGTATATTTTTACAGGAAAACAACTCAACAATATTTTTTACCCGGTTTTTTACGATAGAACCTTCAAAGGGCTTATGAATGAAATCCAAAACACCCATTTCAAGACAATAATTCTCAATCTTGGCGGAATCTTCTCCACTGATAACAAGCACAGGAATCTTCTCCATCCATTGGTTCTTTTTCATCCATTCAAGGACTCCATAACCATCCATATTCGGCATCTGCAGATCCAAAAGAAGAGCTGCCAGTTTTCCTTCGCACTCCTGCAGCTTTCGTACAGCCTGTTCTCCATCTGCCGCTGTCTCAACAATATAGCTCCCCTTCAGCATATCATTTAAAATTTCACGGTTTATTTCCACATCATCTACTACTAATATCTTTTGCACCTGCTTCACCTCTTTTTCCGCTATTGCAGTTTGATAATCTGGACCAAAAAGTCCGCCGCTGGCAGCCTTTTCGGATATGAAACAGAACCCCCGTAAAAGCGTTGGTTTTACGGGGGACTTCAACAACTCCATATTCAATTGTTATAAAGAAAATGCCGCAGACCGGAATCGAACCGGTACGGGTATCACTACCCACGGGATTTTAAGTCCCGGGCGTCTGCCAGTTCCGCCACTGCGGCTTATTATATGGGGCCTATAGGGCTCGAACCTATGACCCTCTGCTTGTAAGGCAGATGCTCTCCCAGCTGAGCTAAGACCCCATAAACATTATACAGGATATCGAAATAATTGATATCGTCTGTTGAACGACCCAGAAGAGACTCGAACTCTCGACCTCCGCCGTGACAGGGCGGCGCTC
>CANOBT010000108.1 GCA_947564305.1 uncultured Lachnospiraceae bacterium
TGGTCGAATGTTGCACAACGGACAAAATTTTTCGGAATGATGCGTTGCATTGGTGCAAGTAAACAACAGATTGTACGTTTTGTAAGGCTTGAAGCACTGAATTGGTGTAAAACAGCAATTCCTATTGGTTGTGCGTTAGGAACGGTAATTTGTTGGGTATCGTGTCTGATACTAAAATTTATCGTAAAAGGCGAATGGGTAGATATGCCACTATTTTCAGTAAGTATAAGTGGTATCCTCTGTGGGGTAGCCATAGGTATCATTACCGTGTTTATTGCAGCACAATCCCCGGCTAAACAGGCAGCAAAAGTTTCGCCCATAGCAGCAATATCCGGCAACGCAGAAACAAACAAAAAAATCGTCCATGCGGCAAATACAAGGCTTTTCAAAGTGGAAACTTCCCTTGGTGTCCACCATGCAACAGGAGTTAAGAAAAACTTAGTCCTTATGACAGGCTCCTTTGCCCTTACAATTATGCTTTTTTTGACTTTTTCCGCTTGTCTTGATATTGTTCACAGGCTGCTTCCATCAGTGAGTGATTTAACTCCGGACATTACGGTTACCAGTCAGGATGAGTCTAATTCCATAGATAAAAGCATATCAGAAGAAATTTCCGGAATATCGGGGGTAGAGTCTGTTTTTGGCATGATGTATAGCATGAGCTATCCCGCAGAAATTAACGGGAATATGTCAACGGTTGATTTATTTTCCTATGGAGATACCATGATGGACAACTTCAGGAAATCCGTTGTAAGCGGAAATATAGCAAAAGTGTATGGAAATTCTCAATATGTCATGGCAGTCTACAGTAACCATACAGGACTGGATGTGGGAGATAAAATAAAAATAGGTTCCGAAGAACTTGAAGTTGCGTGTGTTATGTCTGAGGGTGTGGGAAGCATCAGCGGTTCGACCGTTGTGGTATGTTCGGAAGAAACCTGCACACGTCTGATAGGCGAACAAGGCTATGCTATGGTAGGCATTGTATTAGAAAAAGATGTATCTGATGCAGCGGTAAACAAAATTTATGGACTGTCAGAAGGAAATGTAATTGCAGACAACAGAGAGGAAGATGATGAGATCAATGGTTCCTACTGGGTGTTCCGAATTGCGGCATACAGTTTCCTTGCTATCATTTCCTTAATAACCATTTTGAACATTATGAACAGTGTTTCAATGGGTGTGTCAGCAAGAATTAAACAGTATGGGGCTATGCGTGCTGTTGGTATGGGAAGCAGACAGGTTACAAAAATGATAACTGCTGAAGCAGCCACATACGCTGTCTGCGGTACGACTGTCGGAATTATACTTGGACTGCTGCTTCACTATCTGATTTACACAAAGGTTGTTATTACCCATTTTGGCGGCTCATGGAATATTCCCTTTACTACTATTGCCCTTGTACTTTTACTGGTTGTTTTTTCTTGTATTATATCAATTTATACTCCGGCAAAGCGTATACGCAATATGGCAATTACTGAAACTATCAATGAGCAATGAATGTAAGGTGAAAAGTCTTATATGTTAAATAGCACGCACGGTTTTGATTAGGGGTATGGGGAGTAATCTCCATACCCACTAGAGAAGATTCTTGCTCCTCTGCCGCCCTACTTCATTGTTGGAAGCTTCACAACAACAGTTACCCCATGAGGTTCTGTTTCGAAAAATTTGATCGTTCCCTTGTGGGCAGAAACAATCTGTCTTGCGATTTTCAAGCCGTTTCCATGAGGAATCCCGCTACCATTGCTTTGTGTGAAGCTAACACACTCTGCTGCGTTTAACATCCGTAAAGCAGTCTCGTCCATGCCTTTGCCAGAGTCCTGAACCATAAGTTTACACATTCTGTCAGTCAATTCAACCGAAACACAAATATGACATCCATCCGGATTGTGGGCAATGCTATTACCAATTAAGTTTTCCAGCATACGGGTAAGCAAAGTGTTGTCACCCTCAATTAGAATTGATTCAGCACCATCCCCTGCATAAAGGTCAATCACATACTGCTCGTCCAGATCGTTATTCATATAATCACTGATGACTTGCCTGGATAACTCAACCGGACTGACAGAGGTTTTTTGCAATGGCTGCATAGCATATTCCAGTCTTGACACAAGATTCAAGTCAATAATTAACTGCCGCAGCTTTTCCCCATGTTTACGAATTAAACCAGCCTGTTTCTGAACATCAGACGGAAGTGCGTCGTTGTCCTCGATTTCCCCGGCGTAGCCCAGCATGACCGACAACGGGGTGCGTATATCGTGGGAAATTCCACTGATCCAATCGGCGCGGGCCGTGTCTTTTTTGTGGAGCTGTTCACTGGCCCAGTTCAATTCCGCATTGATGTCCGTAAGCTCGCCGTGTTCCTCTAATTGAACCGGCTTACCCTGGGACATTGCGATGATACCTGTCAGAATGGGCTTTACCGCCTGTTCTACCCTGCGCGTGTTGCGCCACAGTAAAAACAGCATCAGTAAGATACTGACAAGAAATATGCCAAACACTGTGATGACCATAGCCCAAACATCGCCGGTTTCCATAGCAAAGTTGTATCGTTGCAGACTATTTACGGGATAGGCCAATACAAACAGTCCGGCTGGATGTTGCCAGACAAATACTGGATATTCCTGCAAGTACCATCTGCTGAATTGGGCAATCTGAGCGGCTGTATAAGAGCGGGGCAGATCATTCGGCATCTGTTCTTCCCAGATAACCGCGCCATCGTCGCTCAACAGCATGGCCCAGGCGTGGTTTTTGGACAGTATGCGGGACAAATCCGGTTCCGCCTCAATCACACCACTCACCTCTGACACCATAGCGGAGAGAGCAGATACCGACAAGTCGGGGGCAGAAGTACGGCAGTCAGCAATCACCCGGATTGCGACCGCAAGCGCAAGGTTCATCAACAGGAACAGCGCCAGAGCTGCGATTGTAGAAAGGAAATATTTCCGGAAAAACCTTTGTATCGGATTCAAAATGATCACCCCTTTACCACGAGTTTGTAGCCCAGGCCCTTGATGGTCAGGAGAGAGACTGGCACTGATGGAGTATCTTCGATCTTCTCCCGCAAGTGACGGATATGGGACATGAGCGTATTTTCATATCCTGTCCAGATTTCTCCGCAGACGGCCTGACATAGAGCGCCAATGGTGACGACACGCCCGGCATTCTCCGCCAGCTTCAGAAAAATTGCGTACTCCTTTCCGGTCAGAGAGAAAACCGTTTCGCCCCGGCGGACCTCCGCACGGTCTAAATCCACTGTGGATGCAGCAAGAATTACCGTCCGATTGCCGTCGGGATATGCCCGTTTCAAAATTGCGTTGACCCGCAGAAGAAGCTCCTTGGGCAGAAAAGGCTTGACCAGATAATCGTCTGCCCCCAGTTCCAGTCCTCGGCACCTGTCCTCGGCTTCTCCTTTAGCGGTCAGCATCAGGACGGGAATCCCGCTGATCTGACGGATTTCCCGCAGCAACTCAAACCCGTCCATGTCCGGCATCATCACATCCAGAATTGCCATTGCAGGCTTTTTCTTAAAAAATTCATCCAAAGCCGCTTCCCCGGAGGAAGCGGTTATGATCTGTGTAAATCCCGCCCGCTCAAAAATCGATCGGACCATAGCCAGCAGATCAAGCTCATCGTCCACAACAAGAATCGGTTTGTCTTTCACGCAGCACACCTCCCAACAGTTCCGACTGGGTGTATTATACCTCTTTTTTCATATCCTGCATAGGACAGCGTTCCAATCTCAAGGTAAATTCAAGTTTGCCGCAAGGTTCTCTCAAGGAGAAGGTGCTATGATAATGTCACAAACGACAAGGAGGTATTGCCAATGAATGACTGTATTATTGAGACGGCTGGACTGACAAAACTCTATGGAAGCCAGAAAAGCGTTTCCGACTTGAACATTCACGTCCGGCGGGGGCGGATTTACGGCCTGCTGGGCCGCAACGGAGCTGGGAAAACCACCACCATGAAAATGCTCCTGGGCCTGACGGCCCCCAGTTCCGGCGAACTGCACATTTTCGGTGAGGACATCCGCACCGCAGCCAGGGAAATTCTGCCCCGTGTGGGCAGCCTGATCGAGTCGCCGGGATTTTATCCAAACCTGACCGGAACGGAAAACCTGAAAATCTTTGCGGTGCTTCGGGATGTGAAACAGCATAACGCAATCCAAAACGCCTTGGAGCTGGTTGGTCTGCCCTATCGGGACAAAAAGCTCTATGCCCAGTATTCTCTTGGTATGAAACAGCGGCTTGCCATTGCCCTGGCCATCATGCACAACCCGGAGCTGTTAATTTTGGATGAACCCATCAATGGTCTGGACCCCATTGGCATTGCGGAGGTACGTTCCTTTATCCGGGAGCTGTGCGACGCCCAGGGCAAGACTATCCTGATCTCCAGCCATATCCTCTCCGAGATTGCGCTGCTGGCGGATGATATCGGGATTATTGACAAGGGGAAACTGCTGGAGGAAGAAAGCCTTGCAGAGCTGGAGAGCAGGAACGGCAAATACATCCGATTTATCCTTTCTGATGCGAATAGGGCATCCAGTTTGCTGGCCCGTCAGTTCAAGGCGCAGGACTATCAGATTGAAGATAAACACACGCTGTTCCTGATGGACACCTCCCTCCCCATGCCGGAGATGATCCGCTGTTTCGTGGAACATGATATTACTGTTTCCGAGGCCCATCTGTGCGAGGACACTCTGGAGGACTACTTCAAGAAGGTGACAGGAGGTGTTGGGATTGCTTAAACTGATCCAGTGTGAGTTTTGGAAACTGAAGCGGAAGCGGTTTGTGCTTCTGGTGGTGCTGGCAGCGTTTCTGTTTCCCCTTCCTGTGACGGCCGTAGCGATGACGCCCCGCATTATGGGGCGCTATGACACGAAAGCCGAGATTTTTGACGCGCTGTTCAGCTTTATCATGGGGTATGGCGTGCTACTTCTCCTGCCCTGCGTCATTGGCGTTCTGGCAACCATGCTGTTCTTTATGGAGCGGGACAATGATACCTTCAAAAGCCTGCGGACCATCCCGGTGACAAGCACACAGATGGTTTTGACAAAAATTATTGTGCTGTTCCTCATGGGTATCCTGTTTTCCCTCGCCTCCACATTCGCCACGATTTTGTGCGGCAGTGTGGTGGCGGAGGTGGGAGGTCTTGCTTACAAGCTGCTGGCGTCTGTTATGTTGGGAATCTTTATCACAGCCGGAACCCTGCCTTTGGTGGTTCTTGTGGTCTTTTTCAGCAGGACCTATATTTTCTCCATCCTTCTGTGTGTATTTTACAGTGTTTTGAGCCTGACGCTGGAGGGCCTGTATAGTATACTCCCTAAAGAGCTCTGCCTGCTGTTCCCCATTCCGCTGACAAATCTATGGTTTGCTGGTAATATGGCGGACCATGGCATTTCCATGAACCTGACGGAATTAGCGCACCTCATTCCCTCTACCTTTCAGACCGCTGCCACCTTGAGTGTTATGGCGATTTTGTCGGTACTGCTGATCGACCGCCTGTATAAGAGAAGGGGGGAATAGAAATGTTTCGGATGATTAAAACCGAGCTTTGGAAACTGAAACGCTATCATGTCCTGTGGGCCGGTGTTCTTTTGATGGCGCTGTCCGTCTTGCTGGCCCTGTTCAGCTCCACGGCTCAGGATGGCTCTGTGTGGACCTTTTCCTTTCTGGCGGAGCAGGTTATCAAAAATAATGCTACAACTATCTTTCCTGTATGTATCACCCTGATTACTGGCTATATGATTGCCAGGGAGGAAAAGGATGATACGCTGAAAAACATTGTGACGATTCCCGTTTCCTACCGCGCTCTGCTGTGTGGCAAGCTGGTGGTCGGCGGACTGGTTTCCGCCCTGTTCGGGCTGGCCTGCGCGGCGCTGACCGTTCTCGGCAATCTGATTGCGGGATTTCCGGGGCTTACTGTTCCCGCAGTGGTACAGACGGCAGTACAGATGAGCTTCAACTGTCTGTGCCTTTATATCGCCGTTCTGCCCATCATTGCGGTTTCCGCCTGTATTTCGGGAGGCAATATGACCGGCGTCATTATTGCCTTTGTTTACGGTTATGGCGGGATGTTCGCAGCCGGCAGTGTAAAATTGTCCAATCTTTATCCCATAACGGCCAGCCTGGGAATGATTGGATATCGAAGTTATGATGTCACCTGGAATACTCCGCTGTGCTGCGGAAGTATGGCTCTGATGATTGCGTTGACGGCGGTCATTCTCCTGACCATGAAGTCCGGCACAGATAGGCGGTGGTCTGCCAGGAAAAAAACAAAAACGCCCTTGAAAAAGGGTTGGTAATGGAGGATATGAGTATGAAATCTAAGAAAAAAACAGTGTTTGCCATCCTTGCAGCGGTCATAGTACTTTTGATTGCCGTCGTTGCGTTTACGGTTCCCTCATTGTTTGATGGCAGCAAAGCCACCATCTATTATACACAGATTGACAACAGCAAAATCGATGAAAACGACTCCAAGGGTGGTGTGGTCAATTTCAAGGGAAACCTCCCGTATTCCTATACGCTCACCTCTTATGATGAGAACGGGAAGGAAAAAGAGATTACATTTGGAACATCGAAAGAATTGCAGGACGGCGTGTTCATTTCCCAGGAAGTCGTGCCGGTGCGCGGTGTGACTTCTTGGGACGAAGTGCAGTATGAAGAACTGCCGGAGGCGGTGCGGAGTAAGTATGCCGCGCCAAAGGAATAAATGATTTCTGTTCGGGTCATCTGATGTCTAATGGAAAGGATTCAAAAGTGTGAAGGCAGTTGGTGAAATCCGAAGAATGGTTATTATGTCTTATTTGCGGAAACGAGACCCATAGTAAAATGTAGATACACCATGATACAAGAGGCAGGGAGATAATTCCCTGTATGGATTAAGGGGAATCGAATCCGTCCTGGTAGAGGAACATAGATATTTGTAGATTATTCAGCTGAAACTTATTTCATCACATAAGAACAGACATGGGCAATGTCTCCATGCAATCATAAAGAAGCCAGCGGAACAGATAGCAAAATCTGAGCGCTGGCTTCTTTATTTTTCGGAATATTATTTTTCGTTACTGCAGACAGTTACAGACAAGCGCTCAAGTTCAGGAATGGAGTCTGCTCTAATGAGTGCAGTAGCTGTGGATACAAGGACAGATAAAGCTTTTTCATCGCAAAGTGGGAGCAGCCTTAACAGCTCCTGGTATGTAGAGCCGGTTCTGTCATGGTGATCCTGGAAAATACAATCATCCGCAGAAATATCCAGTAATCTGCAGATATGGTAGAAATTTTCGATGCTGGGTGAACAGCGGCAACGTTCCAGATCCTTTTGGAAGGATAGGGAATGTTCCAGTAATTCCGCACACTGTGCCTGCGTCAGATGTTTTTTCTTTCTGGCTTTCTTCAGCGCAGCACCGAAGACCTTGGCATCATTGATAGATAAAGACATTGTGGTCACCTCCTATAAGTAGTGTAGTGCCACACTTTATAAAAGTAAAAATGGTATAAACACTCTAAAAAGTAGAGTGATAACCTACTAAACACCCAGACATCTGGTGAACAAAAAAAACATGGTTCATCAGAGTCTTATTTGGGTGTCTTTTTTGTGCCATGGGAGAGGACGCATGGCAGACATTGGGGAATGGTCTTAAGCCGGGCATCGGCAGGGGAATTTCGTTAAAAAAATCATAAGTTTTTTGTGGGTAGAGAAGGACCTGAATGGTAGTGCATTGCGCTACTTTTTAGGGGAAGATAGAAAAGATTGGAAAAAGAACGATTATCTGGGGTGTAAAACGGGTAATGGTTCTTTTTGTATTACCCGATGCCGCTCACCTCCAATTCCAGATTTTGCAACTAAAAATCTGGAATTTTAGGAGGAAAAGCCATGTGGCATAAAAATAACGGAAAAAGCGAAACAGAAATTATGCAGAATCGTTTTACGGCGTATCTGGCAACTGCAGTGCAGCGCCGCAGAAATGATTATATACAACAGTTGGACAGGCGCCGGCAGATTGAGAGCCTCACCGAGGATTTCCTGTTTATGCCGGAATGCAGCATAGAGCAGGACATGTTTCTTGGGCTGCCCATTCTCATGCAGCTGGAGGACAGTGTGCTTCTCCAGGCATTGAAAGAGCTTAGTGAGCGGGAACGGTACATATTTCTTGCGAGAGTGCTGGACGGAAAGAGTTTTGAAACATTGGCAGAAGAAACCGAGCTGGGATACAAAGGCGTGACGGCAGTGTATTATCGGACAGCACAGAAGATCAGAAGAAAGATGGAGGTGACAAAATGAATTTTAAGGAATTACTGTTACAGGCAAAAGAAGGAAAAGAGGCAGCAGTCATAGATTTATTGGAAATGTATAAGCCGCTTCTGGTAAAGAATGCCATTGTGAACAACAGATTTGACGAAGACCTTTATCAGGAGCTTTGTATCATACTGTTGAAATGCATTGGCCAGTTCAGGATGTAAAGGAGCAGGCAGGAACAAGGTGGTTTGTGCCATATAAAAAGGAAAAGCGCCAGGCGGTATATGCCGGGCGCTTTTCTGAAATACAATCAATGAACCTGCACTGTTGGAAAACAGTTATTTCTTATAATAATGAATATATAAATTATAATTTCGGGGCTGTGTGAGCATCCGAATCCAGATATAGAGGTGCAATGTTTCTGAATACAGATTAAACTCAGAATCGCCTACAGGCTCTGCAAATGTGCAAAGATTCTGCATTGTTCCCAGTGTTTTAAATTCCGGCATACAGAAGAGGGCATTTTGGAATCGGTCAATCTCTTTGCTCAGATTCTCAGGTGTTGGTTCCTGTTGGCAGTGAAACCAGGTGGTCCACCACCTGTATCCGTCATAATCAGAGCGGGAATAGGAAATCTCACTGTCAGGCCTTTTCCGTGTATTTTTGTCATCATCCGGATTCTGAAAGATTTCCAGAAAAGCACACCTTGTGGTAAGCATCGGATTTTTGCTTTTCTGCAGTTCCTGAAACCGCTTGTCGGATATTCCATACCAGTTCTCAAAAGGCATAACAGCTTTTCCATAATCACGCATGGCTTCGTCTGATCCGCATTGCTGGCAGATATAGATTTTTGCGTGGCGGCTTAACGAATTAACCATAAGCCGGTCATTCAAAGGATTTCCGCAGCGCAGGCAGACCGGTCTTTGACCATTGCCATCCGAAAACCATTTTTTATCTTTCTTCCAGAGTGCCTCCAGTATGTTTTTGGGGTACAATTCGATTTTCATTCGGCATACCTCTCTTTCCAGTCATGAAGATAGGAAGCATATCCATCCGGGTCAATCTCCTGAAGGATCTCCGGACGGAACCGGTATTCCGGATAACTGCAGAAACCGCTGCGGCCATAAGTGCCGGTAGGGACTGCCAGGCCGTGCCGGATGATCCATGCAAGGATATCTTCACCATTGTTATTGGTATCAATAAATGCACAGTTCTGAGGCCGGATAGAGTTCAGATTAACGGTCAGGACATTCCAGGGTTCCGCCTCTCCGTCTTCCCAGGAAGTCATTGTAATAGCGAGGTTGCCTTCCGTATAGGAAGTAACATTCAGCTGGATCTTATAGGTATTCCCGTATTTCTCCAAATCAAATATTTTCATAGTGTCTCCTTTCTTTGGGGGTGTATTGTTTCTTTGCCATGTGTTTTTGTTATGCTGCTGTTCTGGGCATCTTCTGTGCCGGGAGAAGTATCACTCCTTTTTCCACCTCTGCAGGTATCCATGTATCGTTTTTCCACATACAGCCACTTGCTTCATTATAAAATTTAGGCGCCTTGGGCGGATTCCCAAAACATTCCTCATCCAGATACAGACAGATGTGCTTGTCATAAAAAGGAATAAGGGCCTGGCGGATCTGCTCTTTCAGTGTCAGGGCAAGCTGGTCGATCTCCTCAATATCCTGTCTCTTAAAAGCAGCCGCGGAGATCTGCTTCAGAATGCCGGACTGGTCAATGGTTTCCTGGATCAGCGGCTGTGCCTCGTCCATAAAGTCCGCACGGATGCGGATATTTTCCAGCGTGATCTGCTTTACATAGGCTGTGGCTGTGGACTTGATATTGTGCCGCAGTTCGTCAAAAGGTTTTTTGTATTTGGTTTTTAATACCTCCAGGGATGCCACGGCAAGGTTTCTTTTTAAAAGGTCAAGATGTTCTTCCAGTGTTTTTCGTAATTCGCTGTTATTCATAGGGATACCTCCAATCCTGCAAAATAAGTTTTTTTAAAAATCGTCTTCCCACGCCGGCAGAGTATTTTCCGCCGGATAGGGGGGACTGGTTTCTATTGATGAAACCGGCTCTTCTGTTTTCTGGTCTTCCAGTTGTTTTTCTGCTGCCTTTTGCTGGCTGCGGACAGCGAGCGCCAGTGCATCTTCGCCTACATCGCTGTATGCCTGTTTCCTGGCTTTCTTTTTACGGCACTTTTCCACAGCGGCGGCATAATCATAGCCGATTGCCTTTTGAAATTTATCTGCAATCTCTCTCAGTTTACCTGCGTGGTATTCGTAAGTAGCACGGTGGAAACCAGTCAGCTCCCACTGATCACATACGATATCCAGCATCCGTGTATAGTCCATAAGTGCGTTGATGGTTTTCAGGACATCGCCATAACAGGTTTTCAGCTCATGGGAACCATCCAGATCCACATAGGACAGGGTAAGCTCCTGTTTCTGATATTCGTCTATTTCCGCTGACTGCATCAGTACATGCCCGTAAATTTCCATGGGAAGCTTTGGCATATTGTCAGCCGGATTATTTTCAGGATTCATTCCCGGCACCTCCTGACGGTTTTGTCTGCGGGGCCGCAAGCCCGCTTACGATCATCTGGACAGCGGTGCGGTATCCGCAGATGTAGGATTGCTCTGCTATGGCGCTGTCTCTTTCAGAAACCGCCGCCTGGTACTGCTCAAAGAGCCTTTTGGACTGCCCAAGGGCAGGAAGGAGCGCTTTCTCCGTTTCCTTCACTTTCTGATCCAGCCTGGATGGAGCCGTTACGCAGCCGTAGATATCCGGCTCATAATGACCATAAAAAAGATTATGTAAAAAATCCGGTTCTTCCAGGCCCGTCAGGTTCACGGCTGCAGGCGCCGGCTTTGAAAGTGCTGCGGCGATTTCCTGCAGAGCTTTGATCAGCTCCGGTAACTGGCGGTTAAAAAAAATACTGCCCATTTTGGTTTCATAAAAATTCATTTTTGTCTCCTTTCATGCAATCTGCTGTTCACCCCAGTGGATTTGGAGGACACCGTTTTCATCCTTCTCCTGACGCATCAGGAGGGACAGCAGGTCATAGTTCACATCAAACCGGTCATAGATTTCATCCAGATCCACATCCTGCCCTTTCATAAACAGGTTCAGCTTTTCCTTTGCCAGAACCATCTGCATCAGGTTGGATTCAATACTGCCCGCATAGGTGAGAAAATAGATATCCTTCTGTTCTGTTGAGGTATACCGGATGAACCGGAAGTAGAACTGGCTCATGCCGGAGTTATTGTAATGTAATTCTGGGATAATGATCTTGTTGACATAATCAAAGTTGACACTGGAAGGAAGACTCTGCTGGGTGCAGAGAAGAATCCCATTCCCACTGTCCTGCAGTGTCTGCTTGAGCGCCCGCCTTTTTGCAAAGCTGGTGTTTGAACCAGTGACCACGAACAAAGGACGGTCCGGCAGGTATTCCCGCAGTGCTTTTTCATAGGATTCCAATACGGTAACATGCCGTACTCCGATAGCAATGGTCTCATCCTTCCACTCGGCTGCCATCTCAACGGCTGTCATGACTTTGACAGGGGTATCCCCCGTGTATTCCTGCACGGTATCTGGAGCAGCGCCGATGCGCAGGAGAAGGACAATCTGCTGGACCAGGCGCATCATGGAATCCTTTCTGGAATTGCCGGTAGAAGCAAAATAGTTATCCCGCATCTGATAAAATTCATGGATTGCTTTCTGGTAGACTTCCTTTTCTTCCGGAGGGAACCGGAGCAGCACCTGGTGGATATGCTTGATATCCTTGCAGGAAACCTCTTCAAAGGTTCTTGTAATAACGGTCTTTCCTAAAATATCGCTGAGAATATCTGCATTGTAGATATCCTGTGTGCGCTTCTCCATGCCGAATACTGTGATCTTTTCCGGCAGATGGGAGGATGCAAACAGGGAATAGCCTTTCTTGTAGGCAGGGATTGGCTGCCCGAAATAAGGGTTGGGCTCATAATCCGGTTCGCTATCCGCTTCACTGTCTTTATTATGGTGATAGATATACTGATTCCAGGAGATCATGTTGACGGAATTGTTGTAGAGCAGCTCCAGCTGTGGTGCAAATTCCGAAATATTGTTCCTGGTGCTGGTTCCCGTAGTAAGCAGTTTCATCCGGCACCGGCGGAAACAGGAAAGCACTGCCTGACACCGGGCACTTCCGGGATTGGAGATCTCATCGCTTTCGTCCAGTATGAACTGGATATTCTGGTTCAGCCGTTTCACATGTTTTTTCAAATGTTTCTTATAGGAGCTTACCTTGCTTAGCGTGATAAGGACAAAATATCCGGGCTGGATACGTTCCAGATCAGCAAGCCGGTGGATCAGGATGCAGGGCAGGTCATAGTTTGCCAGCACCACATTCCAGTTATTCCGGATGGAGATCGCTGAAGATACCACCCAGGTGCTGTGTACGTGCTGTTTCTGCATCCGGTACAATCCTGTCGCAATGCCGGCCAGCGTCTTTCCACTCCCCTGCTCCCACTGCAGGAGCGCATACTGTTTCTGGAGGGTAAGGTTGATGTCATGCTTCTGGATCCCATTCAGTTGGATCTGCTCCATAAGAGAAGAATCCCACAGGGAAAAGTCATTCAGCCAGTCTGCAAGCTTTGGATCTTCCTCCATTTCTGCAAAAGCAAGATTCTGCCTTTCGTATTCTGCCCGCTTTCTGGAAAGCAGTTTTTCATAGCCGGGGTAATCCTTCAGGGTATTATCATAAACTGCCCGATAGATTGGCACAGGCAGACGCTGGCTGTCTTTTAGCTGCCGGCGTGCGGCCGTACTGTAGCCTTTATAAATGAAATCGCCTTTTCTCTTGATAAGGCAGATTTTATCTGTTTCCGGCACAGGATTTTGTTTTTTCAGTGCTTTCTGCAGATAAGTGAGTACCTTTTTTTCTGTAAGCTGTGTCTTGCACCACTGTTCATAACTCATGCCTTCAGGCTTGCGCTGGGTGTAAAAGCGGTGCAGATATTCACAGCATCTGGCATAGGATGGCCGGATGGCCGGATGTGCCTTGATATGGTACAGGAGTTTTTGAGCCTGGTATTTAAAATCACCGGATGTACTGCGTGATTTCGCCAGCTCCAGAAGAATCCTTGACTGATTGTTTTCTAATGCCGATTTGGCAAATGCTATCATCTTTTTATGGATGTATGCGGCTTCTTCCTGTACATCAAAGTCCTGTTCCAGAGTATCATCTGGCTCTGTATGGTAAGGCTGAGGTTTCCAGCCTTCTTCGGCAGTCCTTTTCTGCCAGAACTGCAGCTTTGTTGCAAATCTGCTGACACCCAGATGGGAAAATGCATCTTCCGGGAGCGTCACCTGTCCCAGAAAGCTGTATTGCTTTTCCATCTCCCGGATCTGCCCGCTGTCCGTAAAGGTGTCAGACAGATAGGATGCAGGTACGATCAGGGCAAGGATGCCGAGAGGCTTTAATACTTCTGCCGCTTTCAGACAGTAATACATATGGGAAGACAATTCTCTGCCGCTTTTGGTCCACCATTTTAAATGGAAGGGCGGATTTCCTACCACATAGTCAAACCGCGTGTCCGGCTGACAGGTGCGGATATCCCGGCACTCGATGGAGGCGTCCGGATAAAGGAATCTTGCTGCTTTTACCGCATTGACATCCAGCTCACAGCCGTAGATGTTTGCTTCTGTTGGAATAAAGTTAAAAAAACTTCCCATGCCGCAGGTAAGGTCTGCCACCAGATCATGCTCCGATAATCTCAGGCAGGCTGTAATTAGTTCACACAGCCGGGGTGGGGTGAAGAACTGGCCGTTTTCAATCTCTTTCTTTGCCTCGCTGTAGGCATGGTAATTCTCATAGTCCTGCCGTTCCAGGGCATGAAGCCCGCCGTCACCGGTATAGGCGTTGTAGATATCCTCCCGGCTGATGGAACAGGAACCGGCAGTGTTGCTGTCGATCAGGTAAAGGACTTTCTCATTGAGTTCTTTCCGCTTATCATGCGGAATGGGTTCATCCCGATAGACATATTTCATTGGTATCACCTCGCTAACATATGGTTTTTAAGTATTCATCCACGAACTGCAGGACATAAGCTTCACTGGTAAATTTCAGATCCACCCGCCCATTCTTGAACATCCTCAGTGACTGTATTTTTTTGCAATCCGGAAATTCGCACTGGCCGGAATCAGATTCCCGCCCGAGAAGCCTTGAGAGACTTGCCGGAGTGTGATCAAATCCGCCGGTTTCAAAATGGGAAATTCCTCGTATGATATCTTTCATTCTGCCGATCAGCTCCCAGGATTCGCTTCTATAGTAGCTGCGATAGCTGCATGCATAATTTGTAAACTGCAGGACGCATTTTTTCTGTTCAAACTTTGCACGGCCGCTGCCAGAATCCCAGGCGGCGCTGTGACATTTTTCTTTCAGTTCATGAAGCGCCTGCTCGAAAAAAGCCCTGCCGCCAGTCTGTAGGAATATCTGCTCCAGGATGTCTGTATAGTGGAGCGTCAGATTTTCCAGTTCCTGCGTATACTTTAGTGCCTGTTCCTTATAATCATCCACCCAGCGGTCCGTTGGTTCCTGCGGAATCAGATGGTCTTTTACGTCGCCCTTGTCAATAGAAAAATGATAGGTTTTCGAGAAATGTGAAACTAGATGGTCTATAAACAGGGCATGCAGGGATTGAAGCTGCCCCCGGATTTTGTCACTGGAGAGCTGAAACTCACCATACGTAGTAAGGTAGGTATCAGCAGATGCGTCTGCCGGAGCCAGAAGTTCCCGCTGCTGGCTCCGCATATCTTCCCAGAAAAATTCCAGTTCTGCCAGGGAGCTTCGGGCAAGGTCATAAGCCGCCTGATGGGCTTCACAGAAGATTCGGTCTGCTTCTGAGATCCGGGTATCCGCTTTTATTTCAACACTTTCAAATTTTTTAAGTAAATCCATAATCGTTTCCTTTCTATCCTTGTGAAAAATGAGGAATCTGTTTCCAGTCTGCTTTAATACCAAAAGGCAGGGCAGTATCCTTTGGGGAACTTTCCTGCCGGAGTATCAGGCAATCGTAATTTGTTTGTCTTTCCTGCTGAAAAGATATACGTTATCAGACAGGAACTGGGAAGGTTCCAGAATATAACGGTTCGCATCATAAACCGTTTCTTTATGGGACGGGATATCATCATCTTTATGTAACGGTATCAAAAGCATTTCGTGGACAGAACTGGGCAGAAGGATCAGGTCATCCTGTATTTTCTGAGAAAAATCATCCAGAATCTTCTGATAGCAGACAGCCGTGGCTCCATGATCGTTCTGGGTATTGGAAAGAGCAAACATGGGAATCAGCGGCTCCTGCGGCAGTTCAAAAGGAACGCCGAGAAGATTTCCCAGTCCGGCTTCATCCATAAGGCAGGTGATAGATGCCGGGTAAAGACGGGGCGTATTTTCTTCTGCTGCTTTATCCAGTTCATAGATGGATATCCCCCAATCTTTCAGATGTTCGTTCCGTACAAGAATAGTTCCTGTATCTGATTCCCCAAGGGGACACTGCACATAGTATATTTTTGCCAGATCCAGAAATTTTGTGTATGGCACCTTATGGAGAAGTTCTTCATTTGCTTCATAATTTACAAGAATGTAATACAGCCCTGACCGGACCTGCTCAAAATCATAAAGCCATTCCGCATCCAGAGATTCTGGCAGAGCCTGGTTTTTGTAAAAATCGAGAACATAGTCAACGGTTCTCGTCCAGTTGTCTGTATCCAGAAATGTCTCGAAAAAGGGTTCCAGGGAAATGGTGATCCCTGTATGGGAATTTGGCTCTGAAATACGGATTCCATAGGAATAAATGCCGTTTATTTTCAGCTGTTCTATCATAGTGACTTCCTTCGGCAGGACATTGGAAATGGATGATTTCATACGCTCTGCAAATTCTTTTATATTCATAATGCCTCCTGTCTGTATGCCATAAGCATATCCATAAGAAAAGGCCGCAGTCTGGGATTAACTACGGCCGGAACATGAAGGCGGACAGTGAAACACTGCCGCCACAGTTACTTAAAGTCCATTTACGCACATGCGGCCAGTCTCACAGGGAGCGGACTCATGGCCGCCAGCGGAAAAGGGCTCATAGATAAATGGTAATGGGTGTTCATGGTCTCAAAATGAACCTCATCCATGGTGTGCTTATGCAGTGCCACAACACGGGAGGTACGGTAGAGGTTCCCCCCGGCCGCAAAGATGGCAGGTTTTCCGATCGTAACAGGGCAGATCAGCTGGCCACAGAGCATTACTTTCTTTTTTTCTTCTTTTTTCTTTCTCATTCTTTCTGACCTCCATTCTGTTTCTTAGTTGATGTTTTGGGAAAATCCATGTGAGAATCTGTCAGGAACGGACAGTTCGGATGTTGGCACAGACTGGTATGGATACAGGGAATTTCATTTTCTCCATAATACGGATAACAGGTTGAAAAACCGGCCTTTTGAAGTAAAGATTCCGCTGTTTCCAGTAGCGGGCCAATGAAAGCCATATCCCATAGGAATTCGGACAGTGTTTCTGTCTGCTCGATTTCAGGACATGTCAAAAGTCGTAATAGCTGATACGCCTGACCATCCAGAATATCATTCCGTTTCTCTAAAAAAGATTCAAAATTGTTAGTATTATTCATAGCACATCTCCATCAATACAGTTCGTATTTCCTCCAGAAGTTCCTGGACACGTTTCATGGTAGTATTCTGCCTGTGAGCGATATCACGGTCATTGTACCCACAGGATTTCAGATGCACGATGTTCATCTGCTGCCTGGATACCCGTTTTGCCAGGTCGTGCAGGAGAAGCTGTTCCTCCAGTTGGCACATATATGGATTAGGTGCGGCTATAGTTTCTTCTAAAGCCAAACTATCTTCGTTTGGCTTGATATGCAGACTAACTACATCGGCATTGTGCTTGGGGCGTCTTTGTTTTCTTCTATAGTCAGATATACATGCTGACATTCTGCGCCATGCAATAGTAGCAAATGAATACTGCTGTAATTTCAGTTCATTAAAATAGCGGGAAACTGCACGTAGATAACCGAAAATGACTACATCATAAAATTCATCGCGGGGCAGGTGATTTTCTGCTAAGAATTTATAGACAAGATTATGGTTTTCTTCAGCAAACAAACGCTGCTCCGGGGTTAGTGGTATTTCAGATTTCATAGAAATTTCCTCCTTTAAATGCGAAAAGGACTCCCCCGGAAGTAAACCGGGAGAATCCTTTTGATACGTTACATATGGCATCAGGCCATATCTGTTACATCCGATCATGCGGGCAGGGCTTCACGTTCTCCGTCAAGGGGCTGTCCGTAGTTAAACTTTCCGCCTCCGCCTGCCGGCAGGACTTCCACATTGCTGTTACCGTAATCGCAGCCATCGTCATGCTGTGTTTCATTGACGGCTGCACGCTGCTGGAGCATCATGCGGATCTGTGTCTTGAAACCATCTGCAAACTGTCGGATCTGTGCCAGCTCCTCGCCGCTGAAATCGTACAGCCGGCGGAAGGTGGCGACGCTGTAATCATCTTTTCCGTTGCTCATTTTTTTCAGTGCGATCTGTACCACGCTGCCATAGGTCGCACGGCGGCGGAGCATAAAGGACTGGTTCATGAACTCACGGAAGGGCTTTAAGCTGGTGGGCGGCAGAGTTACCTGTAACGGCATGAACTCACCGCTGCGGAGCAGGTAGAGCACACGCATGTTCTTGCATGCCTTGCCTGCCCCTTCTGCAGCAGAGCCGAACTGGTTTAAAGCGCAGGCCGCACAGGAACCGCCCGGCTCCCCGATCCCCTGCTTTCCATCTACGGAAGAGCACAGGGGATTGGAGTTGTCGTCATACTCGCTGCCCTCCGGCCAGTAAGCGTTGTTGGGATGGTTGAAGAGGATGACCCCTTCCAGGGTTTTGGCATAATCCGGATTTTCCGGATCATCGGAGGGGATCTCGAACATCAGAGCACCGCCGCCCGGGATCTTGATCCGGGGGAAGCTCATCTGCAGGCCGTCCATGTCCTCTGCCAGTTCCTCCTGGGTGAATTCTCCTTCCGGCATGGCTGCCGGGAGCATAAATTTTTCCTGTTCTGCCAAAGCGTTGT
>CANOBT010000109.1 GCA_947564305.1 uncultured Lachnospiraceae bacterium
TATATATAGTAAAAGGTTTTACTTTGAATGTATTTAGTATACCACCAATATCTAAAAAATTCAAGTTTTTTTTAAAATTAAGATAACATTTTAGATAATAGTTTCTTAATTATTCCCATTCACAGACAATTCCAATAACCGATTAGGGACAAAAACCTACGGATTAGGGACAAGCCCACATTTTAGATAAAAAGTGTGCTATAGTATAGGCATCCGGCGGTTACTCTTTTCGTGTTGTCCAGTAACTTACCGTTCAAAAATGACTTTGCGTTCCTTCCAGCCCAGAGCCGCACTGTGTGACTCCTTCAATTATGTACGTAAAGCTGTTATAGGACATGCCGGATATGTAGATTGAGACAGCTAGGGTGTTCTCAGGTTCCAGGCAAAGTGTTTCAGGAAAGTCTTTATGTTTCTGTCAGGCATGAGAGGCTTTCCAGGAGCGCCTGGCAAAAGGCAGGACTTTCAGGGAGTGCCCGGCATAGAAAGGGGGTAGGATGGATAAGGAAAAACTGGCGGTAGAAAGTATCAGGCTTGCGATGGCCAATCTTCAATTGAATGGCATGTCTCCGCAGGAAGTGCTCATAGGGAGTATCCGATATCTGATAGAGTGCTGTGTTTCCGGGCAAAATGAGGGAGAAGAGTCACACAGTATGGAAACAGTCTCACAGAAAGAGGCAGCTATATTAAAACAGGCGATTCTTTTTATCCAGGTTTATATTGAACTGGGATTTTCTTATGAAAGCCATGCAGGATTGTTTGAGCAGGTATTTCAGAAGGCAGGGTTGACGGAAGATGAGGTACTTTCTTTTAAACGGCGTTTTGCACGGAAGCTGAAGCTGAATAAATCCAATATTGACTCCGTACTTGGCAGATGGAATCCAAAGTATCATTCAGGTACAAAAAAAGAAGTGATCAATGATATTATGGAGAAAATAAAAAATCATGAGCCAGGCGAATATTTTTACTACTCCAGGCAGAAATATTCTAAGCAGGAAGATGTCTATCAGTTAGTGGTGGAAGAGGACGGAAGTTATTTTTGCCATGTGAACAAGCAGAAGTATTATGAATTTGAGAACACGAGGTGAGCAAAGATGCAGAAATATAAAGCGGCCATTGTGGATGACAGCCAGGATTATCGGGAAAAGGTTCAAACGGTCCTGCAGTCGATTGCCGAAAAATGTGAGAAAGCAATGGAGTGTACGGAATTTTCCATGGCTGAGATGCTGGCATATGAACTGAGTTCAGGCGCTTATTTTGATATCTATGTCCTGGATATTGAGATGCCGGGGATGAACGGCATGGAACTTGCACGCGGAATCAGGGAGAAGTATCCGGATGTCTGTATCATTTTTGTGACCTCATATTCCAGATTCGCCCTGGAGAGCTATGAAATTGACGCCTATCAGTACATATTGAAAGAGAAGCTGACAGAGCGGCTTCCGCGTGTTATGGAGAAGTTTTTCCGCAGGACAGCGGAGGAAACAGAGGATTCCTACTATACGATTGAGACAAGCAGCAGAATGGAGAAAATTCGATTTAAGGATATCATCTGGATATACAAAAGCGTAAAAAATGCTGTGTTTGTGACAAAGGCGAAGTCGTATAAGCAGAGGATACCGCTGCAGGATATTTACAGAATGCTTCCACAAGGGGAATTCATATACATAGAGCGGGGAATCATTGTAAATATTTTGCACATCACTGGTTTTGACGGGAATGAGATTGCACTTTCCAACGGTGAGGTTTTGAATGCCAGCAGGGCTTATCTCAAGAAAGTCAGGGAAGAAATTACAAGATACTGGAGCAGACAGATATAGCGGACAAGGTGCATTTCAGCTTTGGACAGAAGAACGGTTAAAAAGATGCTTTATAGATTGGAAATAGTGGCGCAGGATTCTGGAGTTGGAATTATGTTAAAAACATTAATATTAATTGGAAATGAGGCGTTTGGCCTGCTTCTTTGTATCTGTCTGGCTTATGGGATGCCCGAAGAAAAGATAGAAGAACGCACCGGAATACAGAAAATTTTTCTGCTGTTGGTAAGCACCGGCGTGATTGCCCTGAATGTGTGGAATCTGCGCTATCTTTATTATAACAGTTTCGTATGGATTCAGACGGATTTGTTTCTGATGTTTTTGTTCCGGTACAGTCCGGGCAGACACAATTTTATACGGGGCGGGATTGCAATATTGATAAAGCATCTTACCATATATGTGGATTATGTGATCGGCTTTTTACTGGTGGGCGGCGGAAGAGTACGTTATCCGATGCGGACTGTCCTTTATAGCGAGAAGCTGGAGATTATCATTATTTTTCTTGCAGTCAGAGCTGTGCTGCTCATCATCGTACTGGCAGCTCTTTCCAAAATAGGAGGGAGGTTTTCAGATTCCCGGCGGAACCGGGTGTTGTTGGTAACCCTGGATATTATCAGTTATATTGGTGTGTGCCTGATTCAGTATTTATTTTTAGGGGAAATTAATCATGTGCAGATTAACAGCTATTATGTCGCACTCATGTTAGGGGTAATCCATTGCATTGTTTTTTTTATTTACGTGTCTGCGGTGAACAGGCGTGAAAAAGAGGAAAAGATTTATACAAAAAACAAATTAATGGAACTCAACTATCAAAAATTGTATGAAGAGCAAAAAAGGCTGGAGCAGACAGCGCATGATTTTAAAAATCATATCAATCTGATGATGAGGTATCTGGAAGAAGAAAAGTATGAGAAGGCGATAGAGTATGGACGGAAATTAGAAAATCCACTGGAAGTGATCAGCCAAAGAAGCTGGTCAGATAACAAAATTCTGGATACAATCCTGAATATTAAGCTGCTGGAGGCAAGAAAAAAGGAGATACAGATACATACGGAAATCGATAATATGGTGAACCTGCCGCTCTCAGATTATGATTTATGTGCAATCTTATCAAATCTGTTGGACAATGCGATTGAAGCCTGCGAGTATGTGGAACCGAAAAAGAGGGAGATTTCCGTATCCATAAAATCGATTGGACATTTGTTTATCATGAAAATTGTAAACAGTATGGAAAAGAAGCCGATCATAAGGAACGATAAGTTTCATACTACGAAAAGCGACAAGGATGTCCATGGGATTGGATTGGAAAGTGTGGAAGCATCTATCAGTAAATATCAGGGAACCCTGCTGCTGGAGCATACCGAGGACCAGTTTTCGGCAGTGGTTTCAGTTACAGGAAAAAGTAATTAATTAAAAAAAACGGAGGAAAAACAAATGCAGAATACAACACATAGAACAGAGTACATTGGAGATTTGAGAGCAGAATTTCAGGAGATTGATAAGGCCTATGAGCATGAAAAGGCAGCAGAGGAAATCTTTTCCTTTACGGTAGACTGCTGTACGATTTATACACTTCTCTGCTGCTAAAGGACAGGCATGAATGATGGATCAAAAGGGCTCATATTTAAGTGAACGGAATTATTTTACTGATGCCAGGAGTAAAGAGTCTGGAAAAACCGAATACTGGGAGGGGATTCTTGGAAAAGACAGGCTTTCACAGTTGGCAAAAGAGAATGAAAAAATAAGATTACATCTGGAGCAGGCACCGTACAGCGTTTTGAAAAAGAGAAAATTGTGGATAGAGACATCGGGGAAAAAGTACGGCAGGGAGAAGTTTACGGATATACTCAAAGGGGCGGAACCGTTGTTTGCACCTTTTTACCAGGATATCCTTCAGGAAGGGCTGTCAAGATTCCGGCACAAAAGAATCACCGGAACCATCCCTTGTTCCGAACAGATTGAGAAAGATTTCCTGCGGTATACTATGGATTGTCTGCAGAGAGTCTCTATCAGGGTCCTGATTTTGGAAATGCGTCAGATTAAAGAGGGGGACGGGCTCTGCGGAGAGGATGAAAGGGAAGAATATCAGGATTTCCTGCGCCGGTATCTTGGGGATGAAAGCTATATCCATGGACTCTATGAACGCTATCCGGTATTATTTCGGATTCTGGAAGACCAGACAGAGCAGTGTGTGGATTATTTCTGCGAAATTATAGAACATCTGGAAACAGACAGGGAGGCTATTGAAACGCAGCTCCTGGGAGGGAAGTCTGTTACCATGCTTGGAAGTATCCGTTGTAAGCAGGGAGATGTACACCATCATGGAAAGAGCGTGGCGTCTGTCAATTTAAACGGGACAGAGGAGGTGCTTTATAAGCCCCATTCTCTGGACAATGAATGTATCTTTCAGGATCTTCTGAAAAGGGTCAGTGAAACGTATGGATTGTGGAATGAGAATATGGGTCTTAAGATTGTCAGCCGTCCGGATTATGGTTGGGAGGAGAAGATATATTTTCAGGAGTGCGAGGCAGAGGGAGGGGTAAACCGGTTTTACGAAAGGGCGGGGATGCAGATTTTTCTGACCTGTCTTCTGCGGACGGTGGACCTGCACTGTGAAAATATGATTGCGCGGGGGGAATATCCGGTCCTGATCGACCTGGAGACATTGATTCATCTTACGGAGCAGGATACGAAACAGGATGAAGTATCCTGCTCCGTGTTAAGGTCAGGAATCCTGCCGGCATATCTGTCGGATGGCAAGGGAATCGGTCAGGATGTCAGCGCTTTGAGCGGCGAGGGCGGCAGGGAGAGCCAGATGATGATTCCGGTTATAAAAAATGCCTATACTTCACGAATGCGGATTGAGTACCGCCATGGAGTCATGGGACAGACGCAGAACCGTGTGACGTATAAGGGAAGACCTGCACGAACCGCAGAGTATATGGAAGACTTGCTCCGTGGTTTCCGAAATGCCTATGAATGTGTGATGGACAGCAAGGAATTGCAAAGCGTAATCCTGGAGATGGCAGAGGCCAGCGAGAGCCGTTATGTAGTTTCAGATACGATGAAATATGCGTCGCTGCTGAACAGTTCTTATCACCCGGACCTTCTGGCAGACGGAGGAGATCGGGAACTGTTCCTTCATTCCGTCGGGTTAGTCGGAAAGACACGCAGAAAATGTCTGGCCGAATGTGAGACTGAGGCGATGCTGCGCGGTGACATTCCTTATTTTTATAGTAAAGGGCGGAATTTGATGTGTGAAAATCAGGTTTCTGCTCCCGATTATTTTACGCATACACCGTGTCAGGCCGTCCAAAATAAAATGGCACAGTTAAGCCGGAGAGACGAACAGTTCCAGGTGAAGCTCATAGAGCTGTCAATTGCAATTTCAGAAAAGCTTTGGAAAAGTATGCTCAATTCCGGTCGGAAAAGAAAGGACACGCAAGAGGATGCTATGAGCGGGGAACATTCAGATACGACAATCCTTTCTATCTGTGAAAAGATAGCAGGTCTCATTCTGGAAAATGTCTATGAGGATGAAGAGGGGAAACTGCAGATTCTGAGTATGGATATGTTGGAGCAGTCCAGAAGTAAGATCCGCAGGGTTAGCCGATACTTTTATGAAGGTATAGCAGGAATCGTCTTGTTTCTCTATGTGCTTGAAATGGAAAAAGCGCGGATGAACAAAACGGTGCCTGACAGAAAAGGGAGCACCCGGACCGTAAAAAAGGTATCAGAACGGCTCCTTGGGCAGTTAAAGGAGTATACAAAACATCTTGATATCTCAAAGGAAACACCAGAACTTCCCTCGGGGGAGCCGGGACGGACCGGAATGTTTGACGGGGAGTTCTCCATCGTATTTGCGTATCTTCTATTGTACGAGATTGGAAAAGAAGAGGAATACTTGGAGCTTGCGAAGCAGCATACAAAGAAGATACTGCCGCTCATACAAAAAGATAAAAATTTTGATTTGCTTGCAGGGAATGCAGGCGCAATCCTTGTCTTATTAAAATTATATGATATCACAAAGGACGGAGTATATCTAAGGATTGCCGCGGCAGCAGGAGATATCTTGTGCAGCGGAGCCGTAAAAATGGAATCCGGCGTCGGTTGGGCTGATTTCGGTAAAACGCCGCTGTGCGGCATGGCTCACGGGAACAGCGGGATACTGACCGCTCTTGCCAGGCTGTATGGGGAAACGAAAGAAACGAAATTTTACGATGTCTGCCTGCAATGTCTGGAGTACGAGGAAAGCAGGTATTCTAAGGAATTTCAGGACTGGAAGGACCTTCGGAAAGTGGCGGCGGAATACGGACATGAAGACGGCCACGAAATGTCATGGTGCCATGGCTTTGGCGGGATTGCACTGTCACGGGTATTGGCGATGGAAGCGCTGGACGGAAAAACAGGTGAAGAGACGGAACTGCTGCGGGGCTGTCTGGAGCGGGATATCAAGAGGGCGGTTCCCAAATTGGAAGAACATTTCCTGAGGCAGGGGATGTGTGTCTGTCATGGGACGATGGGAAACTATCGGATTATGAAGAAGCTGCAGGGATATTTTGATGAACAGACGTTAGAACGGGTGAGAGCGGACGTTTTTGAACAGGTCCTGTGTTGGGAGAAAGAGGAGCCGGACCTTCTGGTGCAGGAATACCATTCGCCGGGATTTATGAATGGACTGGCGGGGATTGGTTATTACTTGCTGAAAGAAATCGATGGGAGCTTGCCGGATATATTGGGATTGTGATGATGCGGGCCACTGGAAATATCGTGGTTCAATAGATTCGGAAAGAATAGTATTTTTATTGTGGGATTTGCTGGCAGAATGGAGGTTATGTTGAAAGAGGAAAAGAGAAAAAAATTGCTGGTTATACTATTATTGAATAGCGTGTTGTCTGCTTCATTGGCGTATGGTTTTATGGGCGGGACAGAAGTTTTGGTATATATAAAAATATTATGTGGATTTATATTCTCATTAACGCCATTATTGGTAATCCGGTTAATTATTGTAGATTTTAAGAATTATTGAGTGAAGTGTTTGGGGGATTAATTGATTACGAGGTAGATGACAGAAGATCTTCATGATCGGGTCAGAACAGGAGGAATTAAATTTTATGGCTAAGAGGATGAAACGCATATTCATATGTATTATAGTTTTACTGGGGATAACATTATCCGTATTTGTGTCTGGTTCCAAAAATCAGAGTCAGGAAATCCTTGCTCCAATTGAGGTCGGCGGTATAATGACAGCTCTACATGATGCGTGTGCAACCGTGGTAGAAGTAGATTATGATACAGGTATCCTCTTAGCCGAACTGGAGAAAGATTATGAAAAGATAGCATATCTTGAGGAAAAAGGTTTATCGGATTTAAATTATAAATTTTTTAATAAGAAAGAAGTTGTTCTGGAGTGTTCTAAGAATAAGATTTCTGAAAGTCATGTGAAGGATGGAGACAAAATATCTTTTTCGCTCTTTCTTTTTGATATCACTGATGATGAGGCTCCTGTACCGATACAGGAAATAAGAGTCTGTCCAAAAGAGGGCATTGAGAGCGCTGCGGCAGGCTTCTTTGAAGGAAAGTATGAATACCGCAAAGAGGATACATATTTTCATGGAGAAACGAAACTTTCTTCAACAGTTACAGAGGGAACAGTTATATATTGGCCCTATCTGGAACACATAAAAATAGTGTCGTCATCAGAGCCAACTTTGTGGGATGAAATGTATCTCAACGGATATGGCCAGGCATACAAGAAAGTAGTGGATGCAAAAATCCATATCGGTGATGAATGGCAGGATACAAAAATGAATCGGGAATATCCATATGGATATGGCGAAGATTTGGAGTTTAAATTTGACAGGGAAGAAGAGGCGGATGAACGTAAGATAGAAGTGTATACGACGGAATATACGGTAGACGTTTCAGAAAACTTTCGGTTGGAAGAGGAATTGAAAGCAACTGTCACGCAGGAATATTTTTTAGAGAAAGACTCAAATACGCTGATTAAAATCAGTACGGACTTGACAGATTTAAATGAGAAACTATTTATTGCGAATGATATTTCTGTAAATGGCGCTGCATTGGATACAGCACAGAAAAAGGCGGAAGAGGAAACAGGGTTATCAGAAATCGTGACATTGGAAATATTCAATTATGATGGTGATATTTCTATAGAGATTCCATAACAATTTATTCAAGGAAGCAGACGGCATCGTTGGAAAAGATTATCTTATCACTCTTTTCCAATGGTGCCTCTTTTAGGTTCGCGATATAAAATTGTTTTACGTCGTATAGCATTTTTATCTCGCGTCATTCTTGCTTTACAAGATATACAATTCCCGCTATAATAAGGAAGAACATAATCGGAAGTGTCAGAATGGAGATGTAAAGGTTGATTAATAATGCGGCAAAAAAGATTTTGAAGGCGCTGTCATTTGACGGGATTGAGGTGGAAGCTTCCCGGCATCTGGCGGATTTGAAGAAACTGGACCCATTGAAAATATTTTACAGGAAGATAGATCAGAAGATTTACAATCAGGACTATGAGGTTCCGGTGCGGATTTTCTTTCCCAATGAGAACTCCTATGAAAAGAATCAGACCGGATTTGGGAAGGTTTTGTTGTTTTTACATGGCGGCGGATGGGTGACGGAGAGCATTGATAATTATGAGCGGGTTTGCGCCCGGCTTGCCAATGCCACGAACCAATTTGTAGTGGCGGTGGAATACCGTCTGGCGCCGGAGCACAAATTTCCGGCGGGTCTGGAGGATTGCTATGCAGTGGCGAAAGCTATTTTTTCAAAACAGTTTCTGCTGAATGTAGACCCGGACGATATTACTTTGATTGGGGACAGTGCAGGCGGTAATCTGGCGGCAGCTTTGTCACTGTTGGCGAGAGACAGGGGAGAATTTCTTCCTAAGAGGCAGATTCTTATTTACCCGGCAACCTACAATGATTATTCAGAGAATTCACCCTTTGCTTCTGTGAAGGAGAATGGAACGGATTATCTGCTGACAGCGGGGAAGATGAAAGACTATCTGGACTTGTATGCCGGAAGTGAGGAAGACCGGCAGAATCCCTATTTTGCTCCTTATCTGGCAGAGGACTTGCGTAATCAACCGGATACATTAGTTCTCACGGCTGAATATGACCCTCTGAGAGATGAGGGGGAGGCATATGGAAAACGGCTTGCAGAATCAGGAAATCAGGTGCAGGTGAAGAGGATTGAAGGCGCGCTGCACGGATTTTTCGCACTGGGGATTAAGAACCCGCATGTGCAGGAAAGCTTACGTTATATCAATGAATTTTTAAGGGGGAATGGCAGTGAAGCAGAAATGGGTACACTGGCGGCGTCTGGACAACGCGGCGAAGCTGTTCTCAGCGGCGAGCAATAAACAAAACACAAGGGTGTTCCGATTCTATTGTGAACTAAAAGAGGATGTGCGGCCGAAGCTGTTAATGCAGGCGCTTGACCGTACTTTGGAGACGTACCCGTTGTTTTTGTCAGTGCTTCGAAAAGGGGTATTCTGGCATTATCTGGAAAAAAGCAGCCTTCGCCCGGAGGTGCGGGAAGAGCACAGGGAGCCTTGCAGCAGATTGTATATCCATGATAAGAAATCACTTCTGTTTGAAGTGTCCTATTATAAAAAACGGATTAATTTTGAAGTGTTCCATGTTCTGACAGACGGTACGGGAGCAACTGCTTTTCTGAAGGAACTGGTGAAGAATTATCTGTATCTGGCACATGCAAAAGAGGGACTTGAGGATGTTTTTCTGCACCCGGAGGATATGACGGTCCAGGATCAGGAGGACGACAGCTTTGTAAAATATTACTCCAAAGAGGCGCGGAAAGCGAAAAAACGGAAAGAACCTGCATATCAATTGAAAAAAGTCCGAAAGGAAAACGGACAGCTCCGGGTGGATGAGCGGGTGTTGTCGGTGAGGGAAGTGTTGGAGCATTCGCGTAAAATGGGTGTTTCGATGACAGTATTTTTGACGGCTGCGCTGTTGTGTGCCATTCATGAGGAGATGACAAGGCAGCAGGAAAAGCATCCGGTGGTGCTCATGGTCCCGGTAAACCTGCGGAAATTTTTCCCTTCGGATTCTATGCTGAATTTTTTTGGCTGGATTGAGCCGGGATACGATTTTCAGAGCCGGGATGGTTCCTTTGAGGATGTAGTAAGACAGGTACAGCAATATTTTAAACAGGAATTGACCAAGGAAAAGATGGAGACGCATATGAGCGAACTGCTCGCGTTGGAGATGAATCCAGTCCTGCGTTTGGCTCCGTTGGAGTTGAAAAATCTGTGTATCCAGGCAGGAGCAAAAATCGCAGAGAAGAATGTGACTGCCGTCTTTTCTAATATGAGTGCAGTGGATATGCCGAAAGAATATTCCGGCTATATTGACAGGTTTGGAATTTATACGAGCACACCGAAGATGGAACTGTGTATCTGTTCCTTTGAGGACAAGCTGTCGCTGGGATTTACCTCACGGTTCGACACGGAAAATATCCAGCGCAATTTTTACCGGATTCTTCGGGAGCAGGGAATCCATTCTGAGCCGGTGGAGCCGGATTTTCCCGAGCCGGATGTGCCGGGAGAACTGGAAATGAAAGTGTACAAGGGGTTCTGCCTGTTATGTTTGGCAGCCGTCCTTGTGATGTTTGCCCTGCATTTTAATTATCACCCGGAAGTCCCCTGGACTTTGTTCTCTGCGGGAGGCATTGCCAGTATGTGGCTGGCCTCTACGATTGGATTTTTTAAGAGACATAACCTGCTGAAAAATACGATGTGGCAATTAATATTGGTGACAGTGGGGTCTATCATCTGGGATGTGCTGACCGGATGGCATGGGTGGTCGGTAGATTTTGTGCTGCCCTTGCTCAGTATAGGGGTTTTGTTTTCCATGATGGTGATATCTTATATACAGAAATATACAGTACGGGAATGCATGATCTATTTTGTCATGGCAGCAGGATATGGAGCCCTGCTTCCTTTGATACTGGTTCTGGCAGGTACTGTGACATTAAAACTTCCGAGTCTTCTTGGGGCCGGATTTTGCGTATTGTTCGTGGTCGGGCTAGTGTTGTTTAAAGGGAAAGAACTGAAAGATGAGATGAAGAAGAACTTTCATATATAGAGAATTTTGTTGCAAAAATACAAGAATTGCATGCATGAAAAATATATGCAGGAAATCAATCTGTAAAGCAGGTTGCTTACAAAAAGGAGGACATACACATGATTAACAAATTAGTAGAAAAAATTAAGAAAACAGAGGCGCCAATCGTAGTAGGGTTAGACCCCATGCTCAACTATATACCAGAGCATATTAAGAAAAGCGCATTTGAGGAATACGGGGAGACACTGGAGGGCGCAGCGGAAGCTGTCTGGCAGTTTAATAAGGAAATCGTGGACCATGTGTACGATTTAATCCCGGCGGTGAAACCGCAGATTGCGATGTATGAGCAGTTTGGTGTTCCAGGTGTAATGGCATTTAAGAAGACAGTGGATTACTGCAAGTCAAAGGATTTGGTGGTGATTGGTGATATAAAACGCGGTGATATCGGTTCTACTTCTGCGGCATATGCAATCGGGCATCTGGGGAGAGTACAGGTGGGCAGCAAGGAGTATGTTCCCTTTGATGAGGATTTTGCAACGGTGAATCCCTATCTTGGTTCGGATGGCGTGAATCCGTTTGTGAAAGTCTGTCAGGAGGAGAAGAAAGGAATTTTTGTTCTTGTGAAGACGTCAAATCCATCCAGCGGAGAGTTCCAGGATCGGAGAATCGGGGAGCGCCCTCTGTATGAATATGTAGGAGAAAAGGTGGCTGAGTGGGGCCAGCAGTGTATGGGAGCTGACTACAGTTATGTGGGTGCCGTGGTAGGCGCAACCTATCCTGAGGTTGGCAAGATTATGCGCAAAATTATGCCGAAGGCTTATATCCTGGTGCCGGGTTACGGCGCTCAGGGAGGTCAGGGAAGAGACTTAGTGCATTTCTTCAATGAAGATGGGCTGGGGGCAATCGTGAATTCTTCGAGGGGAATCATTGCAGCTTATAAGCAGGATGCGTATTCCAGGTTTGGCGCTGAGAATTTTGGCGAGGCGTCACGTGCAGCGGTGGAAACGATGAAAGCGGATATCCAAAGTGCTTTGACTCAGAAATAATCTGAAAAAAAGGAGAAAATCATGTCTTGTAAACGAAAGGAAAAAGCCATTGTAATATCCCAGGAGTGCATCGCACGAGATATTTACAGTATGTGGATTCAGACAGAGGAAATCGGAGGATTTGCAATACCAGGGCAGTTTATCTCTATCTATACGGAGGACAAAAGCAAGCTTCTTCCGCGGCCCATCAGCTTGTGCGAGATAGACCGGGAGAAAAAACAGCTTCGTGTGGTATACCGGGTTACAGGAACCGGGACCGGAACGGAACAGTTTTCCCGTTTGCAGTCAGGGAATCAGATAGAAATCCTGGGACCTCTGGGAAATGGATTTCCCCTGGAAGCGGGAGCGGGAAAAAATGTGTGCCTGATCGGCGGCGGAATTGGTGTGCCGCCGATGTTGGAACTGGCAAAACAAATTGATGCCAGGAAGAATCTCGTAATGGGCTACCGGGATGAGCAGTTTTTGACAGAAGAATTTATAAAAAACGGGGAGCTTTATATCGCCACTGAGGATGGAAGTGCGGGAACCCGTGGAACGGTGATGGATGCCATCAGAGAAAATGCCCTGTCAAGCGAGGTGATTTATGCGTGCGGGCCTGCACCTATGCTGCGGGCAGTGAAAGCATATGCGGAAGAAAATCATATTTTATGCTATGTATCTATGGAAGAACGGATGGCATGTGGAATCGGAGCCTGCCTTGCCTGTGTATGTCAGTCAAAGGAAATCGACGAGCACAGCCAGGTACACAATAAACGGGTCTGCAAGGATGGACCGGTATTCTTAAGTACGGAGGTGGAAATCTGATGAACAGCACGCCAAGAGACGCAAAAGAGGAGAAGAACATGCTGCCGGATTGTGTCAAAGATGAGGTGGACACCACCGTGAATCTGGCCGGTGTGGAGTTGAAAAATCCGGTTATGACCGCTTCAGGAACCTTTGGTTCAGGAGAAGAGTACAGTGAATTTGTAGATTTGAACCGATTGGGAGCCGTTGTTACAAAGGGAGTGGCAAATGTGCCCTGGCCAGGCAATCCTACACCGCGGATTGCGGAGACCTATGGCGGGATGATGAATGCCATCGGCCTGCAGAACCCGGGAATTGATGTGTTTTGTAAACGGGATATCCCTTTATTGAAGAAATATGATACAAAAATCATTGTGAATGTCTGTGGAAAGACAACAGAGGATTATGTGGAAGTCGTGGAGAGGCTGTCGGACGAGCCGGTGGATTTGCTGGAGATTAATATTTCCTGCCCCAACGTCAAGGAAGGCGGGATTGCGTTTGGCCAGAATCCGCATGCGGCTGAGGATATTACAAAAGCGGTAAAAAGATATGCAAAACAGCCTGTGATTATGAAGCTGAGCCCCAATGTAACAGATATCGCGGAGATGGCAAAGGCTGTGGAGGCCGGCGGTGCAGATGTGGTTTCGTTGATCAATACGCTGACCGGAATGAAGATTGACATTCATCGTCAGACATTTGCTGTGGCAAATAAGACGGGAGGCGTGTCGGGGCCTGCAATCAAACCCATTGCGGTCCGTATGGTCTATCAAGCAGCTAATGCAGTGAAGATTCCGGTGATTGGCATGGGCGGTATTGCCTGTGCGGAGGATGCGCTCGAATTTATCCTGGCAGGTGCTTCGGCTGTATCTATAGGGACGGCAAATTTCTACAATCCGGGTGCAACCATTGAGGTAGCTGAAGGGATTGAGGGATATATGAGACAGCATAAGGTTCGCAGTCTTCGTGATTTGGTAGGGATTGTGAAATAGCGAACAGGCAGTCAATCTGCAAAGCAGATGGGTTACAAATGAGAGGGAAAAAGGTATGATTTCTACAGTATTACTATTCATACTAGGATTGATTTTAATCTGTGCCGGGGGCGACAGGCTTGTGGATGCGGCTGTGGCGATAGCAAAGAAGCTGAACATCCCAGAGATTGTGGTGGGTGCTACAATCGTAAGTCTGGGCACCACGCTTCCGGAAATCCTGGTTTCAACAACAGCGGCGTTTGATGGTTCGGCGGCCATTGCCGCGGGAAATGCATTTGGCTCTATCATATGCAATACGGCATTGATTGCCGGCCTGAGCCAGACTATCCGTCCGGCGGCGAAGGTAGGGGCTGCCTCTCTTGCATGGAGGAGCGCGTTCTTCTTTTTCGTGATAGGCGTGATGGAAATCTATGGATGTATTACAGGGGGCTACAACCGAATTTTTGGTGTGTTCCTCCTCCTGGCATTTATTGTATATGCATGTCTGAATGTCAGGCTTTCCTCCGGGGAAGAAGATGAGGAAGCGACGGAGAGTACGGAAGATGTGTCAATTTTAAAACAGCTTTTGATTCTTGCTGTCTGTGCAGCGCTGCTTTATGTGGGAGCAAATCTTCTGGTGGATAATGGAATACTGATTGCGCAGGCGCTTGGGGTTCCGGAACGCGTGATTGCGGTGACATTTATTGCGCTGGGGACCTCTCTGCCGGAATTGGTAACGTCCATGATGTCTTTGGTCAAAGGCTATGGAAACGTAGGTCTTGGCAATGTGATTGGAGCTAATATTCTGAATATGCTTCTGGTGATTGGGATTCCGGCGGTGGTACAGGGGATTCCGTTGGAGAGACAGACATTGATGGTGGATATTCCGTTGGCAATCCTTGTGATGGCAGTCCTGTTGGTGCCGATTTTGATTCGAAAAAAATCTTCACGTGCGCAGGGGATTGCCTTGTTGGGGATTTATATTGTGTATTGCGTTGCGTCTTTTCTATAGTTTCTAAGGGAATATGGTTATTACATAAAGGAAGAAATATACAATTGATAGATTGATATAGCTATAAAGTTATTATCAATTGTATATTTCTTATTTATTTTTGTGTGATAGAGAGATATGGAGCTCCGTCCTGTACCATCGTTTTTAAACGCTCGTATTCCTTCGTCAGCATTTGGATACCGGCATCGGAGATGATGTAGGACTTCCGTCTGCCCTCCTCCGCTGTGAGCCGAATGATTTTCTTCTCTTCAAATCTGGAGAGCATAGCATATAAAGTGCCCGGACCCACTCGGATTCTTCCGCCCGAGAGCTGCTCTACTTTATTCATGATATCCACGCCGCAGCATTCTTCTGTCAATGCCAGAAGGATATAATACATGGGTTCTGTTAATGTCTGAAAAGGTTCTCTTGCCATAGATTTTCCTCAATTTTCTTCCTTTGCTTCCGCGAAACAACAGGTCAGGCGTACATATTACATGTATATTTTCAAAATGAAATTTTCACTGGCTAAATCCAAGTAATTTATGCCGGATGATTTCAATTTCGGTATCCTTAAGCCTTTCTGTTGAATATAAAACTAATATCCTGTCAGGATAACGGACAAGTTCTTTATAATTAAGGCCGATGTCGTTCTGGCTGATTGCCGCGAGGGAATCCCAGGCTGTTGTCCTTTCCTGAAAGGAGTCTTTGGAACCCGGCATTTCTTCTTTCCACAGTTTGTTCAGGACCCAGGGATAGCGGCTCTGATAAATTGTGTACCGGAGGCTGTCTGTCTCTGCGATATTTTCCGAGGTGCTGTCCGAAAAACTTTCTTTGCCGTAGTCGATATAGTAACGGTTTGCACTTCCTAAAAAACCTTCTATGTGGTCTTCATTTACCGAGACAATTTCTCCATCTATATGCCGGTAATCCGCCTGGACAAGCGGAAAATCGTCTATGTCTGTTGATATAGGGGCTGGTTTTGAAAATATAATTGTCATGGTCAAAGTAAGATAGGATACCATAATAACACCTGCGGCTGCCATCTGAAAGGTCCAGTTATCGGCCCGCGAGGGTCTCCAGATTGCAATTCCAGCCACTATAAGCAAACTCAAAATCAGTGTGACTGCTACGGGGAGAAAAAGAGGCTGAAAAATCTGTTCACGGCTGTACATGAGGAGTCCAATAAAAGGTAAAAATAGAAGGAATGTAAAAATTCTGGAATCCCAATGTTTTCTTTTGCCGTATATCGGAATCTTACCTGAATTTAATTGTCTGTTTCTGGTATAGGACCAATACAGCAGGATGAGGAAATCCAATAGTCTCTGCACAGACACAAGGCTCATGAATAAAAGTGTAAGAAGCATGGCATCATTGAAAATCCAGTTTTGGAAATCCCAGGACAACATACGAAACCACTGCATTCCTGTCAAAAAGAAGATAGGAATACTCAAACTCAGCCAGAGCCGCCATTCTGCCTTGCAAATATTTTTAAAACGTTCCTGTGGTTCTACAATCGCGATAGCATCCGGATTTTCCCTGCGGAAAATGCAGAATTTCCGATTGCTGTCAAGCAGTTTCCACCCGGCAGCGTCACAGTACTGCGCATATTCTTGTGCCTCTTCTTCGGGACGGGTGTCCATCTCGGTCCCATTTGGAAAAATTTCTACTATATAATAGATATCAGCCGGCTCTCCCTTTTCAAATACCAGACCAAATCGCCATTCTTTAAAATGCCATCCCTGCAGCGACTGTTGATGCAGATATTCGGCAAAAGCATCACAATCTCTGTAACGAAAAGTGCTCATGACTCTTTTTCTCATCTCAACACCCCCATTTGATAACGAATATGCTTTGAGTTTTTTCACTCGGATACTTTACATTCTCCTTGTGCTCAATCTGTTTATATAAAATATCGAGTATCGATATTTTATAAGATGATTATATTATCGATACTCGATATTGTCAAGCACTTCATAAATTCAGTTGAAAATAAATCTTCCAAAACGTATAATAAAGGTAAGTTCAGAACAGGACTGTGCATTTACTGTGCACAGATACCTGCCTAATGGAACAGAAATCATGAAGAGGTGCCATATGTTGTTACTTTTAAAAGATATTCCCCTACTGGATATCCAGGAAAACGGAGTCTGTACGATTCTGGATTTTGACAGGCTGCCGTTTGCTCTCAGGAAAGAAAACATTACATTCGTTGATTTTATTGAGTGGGCATCTAACCGCACGTTGTCCATTGGACGAAGCTATGCGAAGGAAATATTGAATGCCCTCCGGTTGTCTCAGACCAATCGGTATGCCGTATGTAAGGCGTGCCGGGGGCTCAGTCTGGAGGATGCGTATTGGATTCGTCAGGATGAAGATGAGAAGACGTGGGAGGAGGTCAGCCTGTTTCGTAATCCCCTGTCTTTATATATTACGGAGCTCTCTCTTTCAGGAACCAATGTGCATTATTCTGCGGATATCCGGGAAAGGCATCCTATCCATACACCAGAGCTGACTACGCTGGGAACTCGTGCAAAAGGCTGGATTCGCCAAAACGGGGAGCTTTATCTTCATAAAGTTGGGAAATACGAGATTCCGGCAGATCAGATATTGACGGCATTGCATATCCCGCATATTCATTATCATGTTTCGTCTGAAGAAGACATCCACTCTTATCTGACAGAAGAGCGCAGACAGTGGATTGAAAGCGTGGGAGATGCAATTGTCAATGCTAAGCTGTTTACTTCGGAAGATATTTCGATGGTGACATTTGAAGAATTCCAGACATTTTGTGGAAATTATGGGTTGGATGCATATGAGGAAGCCGTAAAAATTGACAGAGAGTTTTATTTGAAGATGCAGGTGGCAGATTATCTTCTCAATAATAATGACAGGCATGAACAGAATTGGGGATTTTTCATGGAAAATACCACTGGAAAGCTGATGGGCTATTGCCCTCTGTTTGACCACGACCATGCTTTTGCCGGGTATTCCAATGTGATGTCACAGACAAGAAGAGAGGAGATGACGCTGTACGAGGCGGCTGCATCCGCACAGAAAGAATTGAGAATGGAGCTGGAAATACTTGATGAAATGGAACGGCCTGCGTTTTTGAGGGAAGAGCAGTGGGAGGCAGTATTGATGAGGAAGAGGAAACTTTGCGTTATATAGAGTATCAATGGTTATCATTTATATTTTGTGATGTCAATGGTAACCACTGATTATTATAAATGAAGAAAACTTTATATCAATTTTCTCTTTAAAAAGTTTCTTTGAAAAGTTACAAAAAACACTTGCAAAGCGACAGAATATATGATATTATTCAAATTGCCGCTGAGGTGGCGGCAAAATATATTGATTATCTGGCTCCGTGGTCAAGCGGTTAAGACATCGCCCTTTCACGGCGGTAACACGGG